>NZ_QKRU01000056.1:0-47548 GCF_003234055.1 Pseudomonas sp. 57B-090624 | reverse complement strand
ACTGGCAAGCAGATCGTCTGCGCAGCGATGCGCAAGCTGCTGAACATCGCCTATGGCGTCTTGAAATCGGGCCAGCCATTTGACGCAAAACTGGCCCTTGCTCACTAGGAATCAAGACGGTATCTACCCAGCGGGAGGGTCCGTGCGGGCACGGTGCGCCGATCGTCGATCAATGTAGGGTGGACCCCGCTCCATCGGTCCACCGTTTCGGCGTTGAGGTTGGCTCCGATTCACCGGCGCTTGCGGTGCTTGTCGTGGGAGCGGCTTCAGCCGCGAAAGGCTTGCAGCCCGCTGGATAGTCCCAGGTGGCTGCGGCTCCATCGCGAATGAATTCGCTCCCACGGGGTGAGCAGAGGGGTTGGGATCGGCTCCGCTCGGTGGATAAGAAGAGCGTTATCCGCCCTACGTCCCGGGAGGCTCCGTGCCGGTAAAGGGCTTGTGGATAACCCCTTTTCCACAGGCAAAAAAAAGGATGGCGGGCGCCATCCTTGAAGGATGAAGGGGCTGGGCCCCTCCTGGTGAGTCGGGTGTCGCGTCAGGCCTTCAGGGGCACCAGGCGCGGGGCGATCATGTTTTCCGGGCGGAGGATGTCGGCGAGCATGGACTCGTCCAGCAGCTTCTCCTCGCGGACCAGTTCCAGCACGCCGCGGCCGCTGACCAGCGCTTCCTTGGCGATGCGGGTGGAGTTCTCGTAGCCGATGTAGGGGTTCAGCGCGGTGATCAGGCCGATGGAGTTCTCCATCAGCGCGCGGCAGTGGGCTTCGTTGGCGGTGATGCCGACGATGCAGTGCTCGCGCAGCATGTCCATGGCGCGTTGCAGCAGGCGGATCGAGTCGAAGATCTTGTAGGCGATCAGCGGCTCCATCACGTTCAGCTGCAGCTGGCCGCCCTCGGCCGCCAGGGTCAGGGCGAGGTCGTTGCCGATCACTTCGAAGGCGACCTGGTTGACCGCCTCCGGAATCACCGGGTTGACCTTGCCGGGCATGATCGAGCTGCCCGGCTGACGGGCCGGCAGGTTGATCTCGTTGATGCCGGTGCGCGGGCCGCTGGAGAGCAGGCGCAGGTCGTTGCAGATCTTCGACAGCTTGACCGCGGTGCGCTTGAGCATGCCGGAGAAGAGCACGAAGGCACCCATGTCCGAGGTGGCCTCGATCAGGTCGGCGGCGGGTTTCAGCGGCTGGCCGCTGATGGCGGCGAGGCGCTCGACGGCCAGGTGCTGGTAGCCCGGGTCGGCGTTGATGCCGGTGCCGATGGCGGTGCCGCCCAGGTTCACTTCGGTGAGCAGTTCCGGCGCCAGGCTGCGCAGGCGGCCGAGGTCTTCGCCCAGGGTGGTGGCGAAGGCGTGGAATTCCTGGCCCAGGGTCATGGGCACGGCGTCCTGCAGCTGGGTACGGCCCATCTTGAGGATGTGCGAGAACTCGACGCCCTTGGCGGCGATGGCCTGGATCAGGCTGTCGAGGCTGGCCAGCAGCGCGTCGTGGCCGAGCAGCAGGCCCAGGCGGATGGCGGTCGGGTAGGCGTCGTTGGTGGACTGCGCCATGTTCACGTCGTTGTTCGGGTGCAGGTACTTGTACTCGCCCTTCTGCTTGCCCATCGCCTCGAGGCCGATGTTGGCGATGACCTCGTTGGCGTTCATGTTGGTGGAGGTGCCGGCACCGCCCTGGATCATGTCCACCACGAACTGGTCGTGGAAGTCGCCACGGATCAGGCGGGCGCAGGCCTCGCTGATGGCGGCGTGCTTATCGGCATCGAGGTGGCCGAGCTGCTTGTTGGCATCGGCGGCGGCCTGCTTGACCATCGCCAGGGCGATCACCAGCTTCGGGTAGTGCGACAGGGGCACACCGGAGAGACGGAAGTTCTGCACGGCGCGCAGGGTCTGGATGCCGTAGTAGGCATCGGCGGGGACTTCGAGGGTGCCGAGCAGGTCTTTTTCGACGCGGAAGGATGCAGCGGAGGACATGATGTAATACATCTCGGGAAGGACACGGCCAGTGCCGCGATGCCCAATAGACTAAGCCTCCAGCCGTTCGTCGACCAATGCTGTTATCCGCTGGGTCATGCATAAACGGCATAATGCGGCCGTGACCCGCTTCGTTCGGGAAGCGTGTGCACCAAAATCGGGCAAGGGGATCGAGATGAACCTGGAAACCAAATGGCTGGAGGACTTCGTCGCCCTGGCCGCCACCCGCAGCTTTTCCCAGGCGGCGGAGAAGCGCTTCGTCACCCAGCCGGCTTTCAGCCGGCGCATCCGCAGTCTGGAGTCGGCCCTGGGGCTGACCCTGGTGAACCGCTCGCGCACGCCCATCGAACTGACCGAGTCGGGCCAGCTGTTCCTGGTCACGGCGCGCAGCATGGTCGAGCAGATGGGCGAGGTGGTGCGCCACCTGCACCACCTGGAAGGCCAGCAGGGCGAGGTGCTGCAGTTCGCCGCGGCCCACTCCCTGGCGCTGGGCTTCTTCCCGCAGTGGATCGCGCGGCTGCGGGGCGAGGGCCTGAACATCGCCAGCCGCCTGATCGCCACCAACGTCGGCGATGCCGTGCATTCCCTGCGCGAGGGCAGTTGCGACCTGATCCTGGCCTTCTACGATCCGGATGCCTCCCTGCAGATGGACCCGGAGATCTTCCCCTCCATGCACCTGGGCAGCACCGAGATGCTGCCGGTGAGCGCCGTGGATGCCCATGGCGAGCCGCTCTACAGCCTGGAGAACGGGCAGAGCGTGCCGTTGCTGGCCTACACCGCGGGGGCCTTCCTCGGGCGCTCGGTGAACCTGCTGCTGCGCCAGCGTGCGCTGCGTTCCACCACCGTCTACGAGACGGCCATGGCCGACAGCCTGAAGAGCATGGCCTTGCAGGGCATGGGCGTGGCCTGGGTGCCGCGCCTGAGTGCCCAGGCCGAGCTGGCGCGCGGGGAGCTGGTGGTGTGCGGGGGCAGCCAGTGGCATATCCCGCTGGAGATCCGCCTGTACCGCTGCGCCCTGGTGCGCAAGGCGTCGATCCGCCTGCTGTGGCGCAAGCTGGAAGGCGGGGCGGGCAGCGAGGGCGCGACCCCGGCCTGAGCCGGGGCCGCGGGGCGGTCACATCTGCAGGACGACGCGGCCTTCGATCTGGCCGGCGCGCATGCGGTCGAGGATGGCGTTGATGTTGTCCAGGCGGTCGGTGCTGAAGGTGGAATGCACCAGGCCTTCGCCGGCGAAGTCCAGCGCCTCCTGCAGGTCGGCACGGGTGCCGACGATGGAGCCGGTGATGCTGATGGCCTTGAGCACCACGTCGAAGATCGGTGTGGGGAAGTCGCCCGGCGGCAGGCCCACCAGCGCCACGGTGCCGCCGCGACGGGCCATGCCGATGGCCTGGCCGAAGGCGCTGTTGGACACGGCGGTGACCAGCACGCCGTGGGCGCCGCCGATGTCGCGCTGGATCACCTCGGCGGGGTTCTCGTTACGGGCATTGACCGTGAGGCTGGCGCCGAGCTTGCGGGCCAGCTCCAGCTTGGTGTCGTCGACGTCGATGGCCGCCACGTGCAGGCCCATGGCGCGGGCGTACTGCACGGCCACGTGACCGAGGCCGCCGATGCCGGAGATGGCCACCCACTGGCCGGGGCGCGCGCCGGTCACCTTGAGGCCTTTATAGACAGTGACGCCCGCGCAGAGGATCGGCGCGATCTCGGCGAAGCCGACGTTCTTCGGCAGCAGCCCGACGTAGTTCGGGTCGGCCAGCACGTATTCGGCGTAGCCGCCGTTCACCGAGTAGCCGGTGTTCTGCTGCCCCTCGCAGAGGGTTTCCCAGCCGGTCAGGCAGTGTTCGCAGCAGCCGCAGGCGGTGTACAGCCAGGGCACGCCGACGCGGTCGCCTTCCTTGACGCGGGTGACCCCGGCGCCCACCGCCGCGACGTAGCCGACGCCCTCGTGCCCGGGAATGAAGGGCAGGGCGGGTTTCACCGGCCAGTCGCCCTCGGCGGCGTGCAGGTCGGTGTGGCAGACGCCCGATGCCTCGATCTTCACGAGGATCTGGCCGGGGCCGGGCAGTGGCACTTTCACCTCTTCGATACGCAGCGGTTCGCCGAAGGCGTGGACGACGGCGGCTTTCATGGTCTGGCTCATGGCATGCACCTCCTGGAAACGGAGCCTGGAGTGTGCACCCGCAGGCCGGGCTGCCCCTTGCTCCAGGGCAATTTCCGGGCGCCTTGGCGAGCCGCTGGACGGACGGTAGGCAAGGGCGGGCTTTGCGTTATACTGCGCGGCCTTCGGCCGGCAGCGCACGCCGGCCCACATCGCAGACAAGCCACGCACTATGCGTGGCTTGTTGGTTTTTCGACCCTTGATGAGGCACGACGATGAGCGCACTGGTAGGCGTGATCATGGGCTCCAAGTCCGATTGGAGCACCCTCAGCCACACCGCCGAGATGCTGGACAAGCTGGGCATCCCCTATGAAGTGAAGGTGGTCTCCGCCCACCGCACCCCGGACCTGCTGTTCCAGTACGCCGATGAAGCCGAGGCCCGTGGCATCCAGGTGATCATCGCCGGTGCCGGCGGCGCCGCCCACCTGCCGGGCATGTGCGCGGCCAAGACCCACCTGCCGGTGCTCGGCGTGCCGGTGCAGTCGTCCATGCTCTCGGGGGTCGACTCGCTGCTCTCCATCGTGCAGATGCCGGCGGGCATCCCGGTCGCCACCCTGGCCATCGGCAAGGCCGGCGCGGTCAACGCCGCCCTGCTGGCCGCCAGCATCCTCGGCCACCAGCACCCGCAGTACCACGCGGCGCTGAAGGCCTTCCGCGACGAGCAGACCCGCTCGGTGCTCGACAACCCGGACCCGCGTGAGGCCTGACAGATGAAGATCGGCGTGATCGGTGGCGGCCAGCTCGGCCGCATGATGGCCCTGGCGGGCACCCCGCTGGGCATGGACTTCGCCTTCCTCGACCCGGCCCCCGACGCCTGCGCCCAGGCGCTCGGCGAGCACATCCGCGCTGACTACGGCGACCAGGACCACCTGCGCCAGCTGGCGGACGAAGTGGACCTGGTGACCTTCGAGTTCGAGAGCGTGCCGGCCGAGACCGTGGCCTTCCTCTCCCAGTTCGTGCCGGTCTATCCCTCGGCCAATGCCCTGCGCATCGCCCGTGACCGCTGGTTCGAGAAGTCGATGTTCAAGGACCTGGGCATCCCCACGCCCGCGTTCGCCGACATCCAGTCCCAGGCGGACCTGGACGCCGCCGTGGCCGCCATCGGCCTGCCGGCGGTGATGAAGACCCGCACCCTGGGCTACGACGGCAAGGGCCAGAAGGTCCTGCGCAGCCCGGCGGACGTGGCCGGTGCCTTCGCCGAGCTGGGCAGCGTGCCCTGCATCCTCGAAGGCTTCGTGCCCTTCACCGGCGAAGTGTCCCTGGTGGCGGTGCGCGCCCGCGACGGCGAGACGCGCTTCTACCCGCTGGTGCACAACACCCACGAGAACGGCATCCTGCGCCTGTCCATCGCCAGCACCGACCACCCGCTGCAGGCCCTGGCCGAGGACTACGTCGGCCGCGTGCTGCGCGAGCTGGACTACGTCGGCGTGCTGGCCTTCGAATTCTTCGAGGTGGACGGCGGCCTGAAGGCCAACGAGATCGCCCCGCGCGTGCACAACTCCGGCCACTGGACCATCGAAGGCGCCGAGTGCAGCCAGTTCGAGAACCACCTGCGCGCCGTCGCCGGCCTGCCGTTGGGTTCCACCGCCAAGGTGGGCGAGAGCGCCATGCTCAACTTCATCGGCGACGTGCCGCCGGTGGAGAAGGTGATCGCCGTCGGCGACTGCCACCTGCACCACTACGGCAAGGCCTTCAAGGCCGGGCGCAAGGTCGGCCACGCCACCCTGCGCAGCGCCGACCTGGCGACCCTGAAGGCGCGCATCGCCGAGGTCGAGGCGCTGATCGCCGGCTGAACCCCGGTCGCTGCTTCCAGTCTGAAAAAGGGCGTGTCCACGGACACGCCCTTTTTTCATTCAGGAGTAAATGCCATGGGGCTCATCGGAACCATCTTCATCGGCCTGATCGTCGGTCTGGTCGCGCGCTTCCTCAAACCCGGCGACGACAGCATGGGCTGGATCTGGACCATCCTCCTGGGGATCGGCGGTTCCGTCGCCGCCACTTATGGGGGCCAGGCCCTGGGCATCTATCACGCCGGCGAGGGTGCCGGCTTCATCGGTGCCGTGGTCGGTGCCGTCATCCTTCTGGTGATCTACGGCGCCATCAAGAAGAGCTGAGGGAGCTGGGAACGGGCCCGGCGAGGACTCCGTTGAAAAACGTGGACGAGGCAGGCGATGCAAGGCGAAAACGGCCGTAGCGGCAATGCAGTCAGTTTTTCAACGGGCTGTTAGTCTTGGCGCCTGTTTCTCTACCTGAGTCCTGCACGATGCGCCGCGCCCTGCTTCTCTCCCTGCTGCTGTGCAGCACCCTGGCCCATGCCCGGCTGGAGCTGCCGGAAACCGACTGGCTCGAGCTGATGCCACCCGAGGACCGCAAGGCCCTGGAGGAGATGCCCGAGATCAGCCACGACACCCCGGAGGCGGATGGCACCTTCGGCAACAAGGGTGGCCTCAAGCAGCAGGACAAGGACCTGCCGGCGGTGATGTATTCGGCGAAGACCGTGGCCAGGCTCAATGGCAGGAAGATCCGCATCGGTGGCTATCCGGTGCCCCTGGAGACCGACGCCAAGGGGCGCGGCACGCTGTTCTTCCTGGTGCCCTACCCGGGCGCCTGCATCCACGTTCCGCCGCCGCCGCCGAACCAGATCGTGCTGGTGCGCTACCCCAAGGGCGTCGCCCTCGACGATATCTACACCCCGCTCTGGGTCACCGGCACGCTCAAGGTGGAGTCGGTCAGCAACGACCTGGCCGACGCCGCCTATGCGCTGGATGCGGGCGAGGTGAGGGTCGTGCAGGACGAGGATATCCAGTGAGGCGGCGTTCGGGTGGCGCGCCCCGCCACTACCGGGTCGAGGCATCAAATGTGCCGCGTTCGGCTCCGCCTGGTGGAGGTAAAAAGCGACCTCCACCCTACACAACGGTCATGTCCGAGCCTGGGTAGGGGCGACTTTAGTCGCCAAGCGCTTCGCTCCACAGGCTGACGGCCATGCCATGGCTGGCGCCGGGTTGCAGCAGCAGGGCGTCGTCCAGTACACGGGCGGTTTCGATGCAGAGCATGCGCTGCCAGGCGTCGTCGGCGAACTGGGAGAGGCGGGCGGCCTTGTCGATCCAGGGGTTCCACACCACCGCCGAGGCGGAGTCGCTGGCTTCGATCAGCACCCGGCGCTGCCAGGCCTGGTCACGGATGGCCAGACGCGCCGGGGTGCCCAGGTAGATGCGGTCGGTCTCGCCGGTGAAGCCGACATCGCCTTGCTGGATGCGGCGCTCCCAGCCTTCCAGGGTCTCGATGTAGTCGCAGCCGTCCAGGCCTTCCACATGCACCTGGTGGATATCGCCGACGGCGAAGTAGCTGTGCAGCGCCTGGGTCAGGGCCAGGGGCGCGGTGCCGCGGTTGCGGGTTTCCAGCCTCAGGTGCAGGCGCTGGTCGAGGCGGATCTCCAGGCGCAGCTCGGCGTCGCCGTTCCAGCCGGGCAGGGGCGTGCGGCGGCTGTCCCAGGACAGCACCAGGCGCGCCGCGCCCTCCAGGGCCTCGACGCTTTCCAGTTCCCAGTCGAGGCTGCGCACGCCGCCGTGGGCCGGGGCCTCGCCGTCCGCCGGGTAGTGCGCCTGCACGTCCAGGGGGTTGCGCCGCAGGTCGCCGAACCAGGGCCAGCACACCGGCACGCCACCGCGCACCGACTGGCCGCGCTTGAACGCCGCCTGCTCGCTGAGCCAGATCAGTGGCTCTTCGCCGTTGCGCTGGTAGCTCAGCACCTGGGCGCCCTGCTGGGCCACCAGCAGCTCCGCATCGGCGGTGCGCAGGCGCCAGCACGCCAGTTCGTCCATCTCGATCCGCTCGATCTGCGGAACCTTGCTTTCGCTGTTCATCCGGGGGCTCCTGGGCCTGTGGCTGCTTGCCGTCTGCATTGGGCAGGGGCGGGCCGGCGGGGTTCCCCCGAAACCGGCGAATGCGTGAGCAATATCAGGAAGAAGGGGCGTTCGCGGCTGCGGCGCCCCTCGTGGCGGCTCAGCCGCGGCGCGGCGGAACGGGGCGGGTGCGACCGCTGCCGTCGATGGCGACGAAGACGAACACCGCTTCGGTGACCTTGCGCCATTCACTGGAGAGCGGGTCGTCGCTCCAGACCTCGACCAGCATCTGGATCGAGCTGCGGCCGATCTCCAGTGCCTGGGTATAGAAGGAGAGCTGGGCGCCCACGGCCACCGGGACGAGGAACGCCATGCGGTCGATGGCGACGGTGGCGACGCGGCCGCCGGCGACCTTGCTGGCCATGGCGGTGCCGGCGAGGTCCATCTGCGAGACCAGCCAGCCGCCGTAGATGTCGCCGAAACCGTTGGTTTCGCGCGGCAGCGCGGTGATCTGCAAGGCCAGGTCGCCCTGGGGAGTCAGGTTTTCTTCTTCTTCGATCTCGATCATGCCTGGGGTGCCTCTGCCCCTGTGCTGCTCTGGATGGCTTCAATGGACGGGGAAGGGCAAGGTGCCCTGCAAAGTTCCCCCTGCGCCCGCCGACCCACTGCATGTCGCCCGCGCGCAACAGCGCGCAGTATATAGCTCGCCGCGACGGGCGACGACCGCCGGGTTCCGCTTTTGACCACCCATACGTCAGAGATTGTGTGCGCCCGGCGGCTTTTTGCTATTTTGCGGACCGGCCCGCCGCCAACGCAGCGGCGGGGCATGCCCTGCCTGCACTGACAAGAGACCTTCCATGTCCACCGTTACCGCCTCCGAGGCCCCCGCGCGGCCGTTGACCCGCAGCGACTACAAGACCCTCTCCCTGTCCGCCCTGGGCGGTGCCCTCGAGTTCTACGATTTCATCATCTTCGTGTTCTTCGCGGCGGTGGTCGGCAAGCTGTTCTTCCCCGCCGAGATGCCCGAGTGGCTGCGCCAGTTGCAGACCTTCGGCATCTTCGCGGCCGGTTACCTGGCGCGGCCCCTGGGCGGCATCGTCATGGCGCACTTCGGCGACCTGCTGGGGCGCAAGCGCATGTTCACCCTGAGCATCTTCCTCATGGCGGTGCCGACGCTGATCATGGGCCTGCTGCCCACCTACGCGCAGATCGGCATCTGGGCGCCCCTTGCCCTGCTGTTGCTGCGGGTGATCCAGGGCGCCGCCATCGGTGGCGAGGTGCCCGGTGCCTGGGTGTTCGTCGCCGAGCACGTGCCGGAGCGGAATATCGGCTACGCCTGCGGCACCCTGACGTCGGGGCTGACCTTCGGCATCCTGCTGGGCTCGCTGATGGCGACCCTGATCAACAGCATCTATACCCCGGCCGAGGTGCAGGACTGGGCCTGGCGCATCCCCTTCCTGGTGGGCGGGGTGTTCGGCCTGTTCTCCGTGTACCTGCGCCGCTGGCTGCACGAGACCCCGGTGTTCGCCGAGCTGCAGCAGCGCAAGGCGCTGGCCGAGGAAGTGCCGCTCAAGGCGGTGCTGCGCGAGCACCGTGGCGCCATCGCCATCAGCATGCTGCTGACCTGGGTGCTGTCGGCGGGCATCGTGGTCGTCATCCTCATGACCCCCACCGTGCTGCAGACCGTGTACGGCTTCGCGGCCGCCACCGCGCTCAAGGCCAACAGCCTGGCGATCGTCTGCCTGACGGTCGGCTGCATCGCCTCCGGCGCCATCGCCGATCGCTTCGGCGCGGGCCGTACCTTCCTGGTGGGCGGGCTGTTGCTGGCGGCCAGTTCCTGGACCTTCTACACCAGCCTCAAGGCGCACCCGGACTGGCTGTTCCCGCTCTACGCGCTGACCGGGCTGTTCGTCGGCACCATCGGCGCGGTGCCCTATGTGATGGTCAAGGCCTTCCCGCCGGTAGTGCGCTTCTCCGGCCTGTCGTTCTCCTACAACCTGGCCTACGCCATCTTCGGTGGGCTGACGCCGATGATCGTCTCCCTGCTGATGAAGTGGGACCCGCTGGGGCCGGCCTACTACGTGGCGGCGCTGTGCGGGCTGGCGATGGTCATTGGTCTGTACCTGATCGGCAAGAAGCGCTGATCGGCTCCATCACAGTGGGGAGCTCCGCGGTGATGGGGTTCGCGGAGCTCTACCCATCCTACGGTGCCGTGGCCGGGGAACGGGGCTGCACACCGGGCCTCACTTGACGGTCGAGGTCACCCGCCAGACCTTGTTGCCCACGTCGTCGGTCACCAGCAGGGCGCCCTGGGCGTCGAGCATCACATCCACCGGGCGGCCCTGGGCGTTGCCGTCGGCATCGAGGAAGCCGGTGAGCACGTCCACCGGCTCGCCATTGGGCTTGCCGTCCTTGAAGGGCACGAAGATCACCTTGTAGCCGCTGTGCGGCTTGCGGTTCCACGAGCCGTGCTGGCCGACGAACAGGCCGTCCTGGAAGTCCGGCAAGGCGCTGCCACGGCCGAAGGCGATGCCGAGGGAGGCGGTGTGCGGGCCCAGGGCGTAGTCGGGCACCAGGGCCTTGGCGACCTTCTCCGGGTTGGCCGGCTGCACGCGCTCGTCGACGTGCTGGCCGTAGTAGCTCCAGGGCCAGCCGTAGAAGCCGCCGTCCTTGACCGAGGTGATGTAGTCGGGCACCAGGTCGCTGCCGATCTCGTCGCGTTCGTTCACCGCCGTCCACAGCGTGCCGGTCTCGGGCTCCCAGGCCAGGCCGTTGGGGTTGCGCAGGCCGCTGGCGAACAGGCGCTTGGTGCCGCTGGCGCGGTCCACTTCCCAGATCGCCGCGCGGCCTTCTTCCATCTCCAGGCCGTTCTCGCCGACGTTGCTGTTGGAGCCGACGGTGACGTACAGCTTGCTGCCGTCGCGGCTGGCGATGACGTTCTTGGTCCAGTGGTGGTTGATGCCCGCCGGCAGGTCGGTGACCTTCTGCGGCGTGGCCTCGATGCGCGTCTGGCCTTCCTGGTAGGGCACGCGCACCAGGGCGTCGGCGTTGGCGATGTAGAAGTCCCCGCCCACCAGGGCCATGCCGAAGGGGGAGTGGAGGTTTTCCAGGAAGGGCGTCTTCAGGTCGGCCACGCCGTCGCCGTCGTTGTCGCGCAGCAGGGTGATGCGGTCGGCGCTGGGGGTGCGGGCGCCGGCCTTCTCCATGACCTTGCCGGCGATCCAGCCCTTGAGGCTGAAGCCGCCATCGGATGCCGGGGCGTTGCTCTCGGCCACCAGCACATCGCCATTGGGCAGCAGGTAGAGCCAGCGCGGGTGGTCCAGGCCCTCGGCAAAGGCCTTCACCTGCGTGCCGGCAGTGGCGGTCGGCAGGCCGCCTTCGGGCCAGCCCTTGGCCGGGGCCACGTTCACCGTGGGCAGCAGGGTCTTGTTCGGCGGCGGCAGCCGGGGGTTGGCGCCGGTGCCGTCGCTGACCTCGAGGGTGGCCTTGTCGCCGCAGGCCGTGCAGGCGGCGAGGAGGGCCGCCAGGGGCATCAGTCGTAGGGGGTGCATGGTCGTTCTCCTGGGGGTGCGGGCTCATTCAAGCAGGTTTGGACCGTCATGATGGCCATTCATCCAATTGTCATATTCGGTTCATAGAGTGTTCATACGGCCTGCAGATACTGGCCACCGATTCATCCAACCCGATCCTTTGCTAGGAGCAAGGCATGAAACTGAAGCGTTTGATGGCGGCCCTGACTTTCGTCGCCGCCGGCGTAGCGACCGCCAGCGCGGTTGCCGCTGTCGACCCGTCCATCCCGTCCTACACCAAGACCACTGGCGTATCCGGCAACCTCTCCAGCGTCGGTTCGGACACCCTGGCCAACCTGATGACCCTGTGGGCCGAAGCCTACAAGCGTGAATACCCGAACGTGAACATCCAGATCCAGGCCGCCGGTTCCTCCACCGCGCCGCCGGCTCTGACCGAAGGCACCGCCAACCTGGGCCCGATGAGCCGCAAGATGAAGGACGTCGAGCTGCAGGCCTTCGAACAGAAGTACGGCTACAAGCCGACCGCCGTCCCGGTCGCCGTCGACGCCCTGGCGATCTTCGTGCACAAGGACAACCCCATCAAAGGCCTGACCATGCAGCAGGTCGACGCCATCTTCTCCGCCAACCGCCTGTGCGGTGGCAAGAGCAACATCAAGACCTGGGGCGAGCTGGGCGTGACCGGCGACCTGGCCGAGAAGCCGATCCAGCTGTTCGGCCGCAACTCGGTATCCGGCACCTACGGCTACTTCAAGGAAGAAGCCCTGTGCAAAGGCGACTTCAAGGCCAACGTCAACGAGCAGCCGGGTTCGGCTTCCGTCGTCCAGTCCATCAGCCAGTCCCTCAACGGCATCGGCTACTCGGGCATCGGCTACAAGACTTCCAGCGTGAAGACCGTCGCCCTGGCCAAGAAGGAAGGCGGCGAGTTCGTCGAAGACAACGAGCAGAACGCCCTGAACGGCAGCTACCCGCTGTCCCGCTTCCTCTACGTCTACGTCAACAAGGCCCCGAACAAGCCTCTGGCCCCGCTGGAAGCCGAGTTCGTGAAGCTGGTGCTGTCGCAACAAGGCCAGCAGGTCGTGGTGAAGGATGGCTACATCCCGCTGCCGGCCAAGGTCGCTGAAAAAGCACTGAAGGATCTGGGCCTGTAATCCAGGACAGATGAAGGGGGCGGCCGCTTCGCAGGCCGCCCCGCAAGGACGCGACGATGGCGGGAGACCCCCGCCATGGAGGCCCGCCCCCGGCACCATGCCCAGGGTGGGCCTCGTTGCGTCACCTCGCTGTAATCTTTCTGTCATACGAAGGCTTTAGGGTGTGCCCATGAATGATCTGGCCAGTTCCCCCATGACCTCGACGAATCCCCCCGAGCGCATCGACTTCAACACGCCGGCGCTGCAGCGCAAGCGTCGCATCCGTGCGCTGAAAGACAACCTGACCCGCTGGTACGTACTGGTGGGCGGCCTGGCCGTTCTCGCGGCCATCACCCTGATCTTCTTCTACCTCGCCTACGTGGTGCTGCCCCTGTTCCAGGGCGCCGAGCTGACCGCGAAGAAGGTGCAGAGCCCCGCGTGGCTCCAGCAGGACGCCGGCAAGCCGCTGCTGCTGACCATCGAGGAGCAGAACCAGGTCGGCATGCGCATTTCCGACAAGGGCGAGGCGGTGTTCTTCGCCACCAAGGACGGCGCCGAGCTCAAGCGCACCCCGCTGCCGCTGCCCGCCGGCGCGAGCGTGGTGTCCATCGGCCAGGACCAGCCCGGCAGCCCGCTGGTGGCCCTGGGCCTCTCCAATGGCCAGGTGTTGCTGTTCAAGCACAGCTACGCGGTGACCTACCCGGACAACAAGCGGGTGATCACCCCGCAGATCGACTTCCCCTACGGCGACAAGCCCCTGGTGCTGAACCAGGACGGCGGCGCGCTGGAACACGTGGCGGTCAACCACAACGACGAGACCCTGCTGCTGGCCGGTTCCACCGGCAACCAGCTGCACGTGCAGGAGCTGGTCAGCGAAGAAAACATGCTCACCGGCGAGACCAGCGTCGAGCAGAACGCCATCGACCTGCCGCAGATGACCGAGCCGATCAAGGCCATCTACGTCGACCCGCGCCAGCAGTGGCTGTACGTGGTCAATGGCCGTGCCCAGGTGGACGTCTTCAGCCTGCACGACAAGAGCCTCAACGGTCGCTACAAACTGTTCGAGGAAGGTGATCGCGAAGTGTCCTCCAGCAACCTGCTGCTGGGTGGCATCTCCCTGATGATCGGTGACTCCAAGGGCGACGTGAGCCAGTGGTTCATGGTCCGTGGCGCCGACGGCGAAGCCCGCCTGACCCACATCCGCAGCTTCCAGCTGGGCCAGGCGCCGGTGGTGCAGATCGCCCCCGAGGAGCGTCGCAAGGGCTTCCTCGCCCTGGATGCCAGCGGCAAGCTCGGCGTCTTCCACAGCACCGCCGAGCGCACCCTGCTGATCGAACAGGTCACCGACGGTGCCGGCCTGATGGCCTTCTCGCCGCGCGCCAATCGCGTGGTGATCGAGGAGGGCGGCCAGCTGCTGCCCTTCAGCCTGCGCAACCCGCACCCGGAAGTCTCCTGGAGCGCGCTGTGGGGCAAGGTCTGGTACGAAAGCTACGACGCACCCAAGTACGTCTGGCAATCCACCGCCGCCAACACCGACTTCGAGCCCAAGCTGAGCCTGGCGCCGCTGACCTTCGGCACCCTCAAGGCCGCCTTCTACGCCATGCTGCTGGCCGCCCCGCTGGCCATCGCCGCCGCCATCTACACCGCCTACTTCATGGCGCCGAGCATGCGCCGCAAGGTCAAGCCGGTGATCGAGCTGATGGAAGCGCTGCCGACGGTGATCCTCGGCTTCTTCGCCGGCCTGTTCCTGGCGCCCTACGTCGAGGGGCACCTGCCGGGCATCTTCAGCCTGCTGCTGCTCACGCCGATCGGCATCCTGCTCGCCGGCTTCCTCTGGAGCCGCCTGCCCGAGTCGATCCGCCTGCGCGTGCCGGACGGTTTCGAAGCGGCGATCCTGATCCCCGTGGTGCTGCTGGTGGGCTGGTTCGCCCTGGGCATGAGCCCGCTGCTGGAAGCCTGGTTCTTCGGGGGCGACATGCGCCTGTGGATCAGCAATGACCTGGGCATCACCTACGACCAGCGCAACGCCCTGATCGTCGGCCTGGCCATGGGCTTCGCGGTGATCCCGAACATCTTCTCCATCGCCGAGGACGCCATCTTCAGCGTGCCGCGCAGCCTCACCTACGGCTCCCTGGCCCTGGGTGCCACGCCCTGGCAGACGCTGACCCGCGTGGTCATCCTCACCGCCAGCCCGGGCATCTTCTCCGCGCTGATGATCGGCCTTGGCCGTGCGGTGGGCGAGACCATGATCGTGCTGATGGCCACCGGCAACACCCCGGTGATGGAAGTGAACATCTTCGAAGGCATGCGCACCCTGGCGGCCAACGTCGCGGTGGAGATGCCGGAATCCGAGGTGGGCGGCTCGCATTACCGCGTGCTGTTCCTCGCGGCCCTGGTGCTGCTGATGTTCACCTTCGTCATGAACACCCTGGCAGAGCTGATCCGTCAGCGCCTGCGCAAGAAATACGCCTCGCTTTAAGGTGGAGAATTCCGTGAAACAGGTTTCCCTCAAATACTGGTTCAAAAGCGGCGCGCCAGGTGTGTGGATGAGCGGTGGCGCGGTTTCCATCGCCGTCATCATGACCATCGGCCTGCTCTCGGTGATCGCCGTGCGTGGCCTCGGCCACTTCTGGCCGGCCGACCTGATCGAAGCCCAGTACAGCGTCCCGGGCCAGGCGCCCAAGGCGCTGATCGGCGAAGCGGTGCAGATCGAGGAAGTATCCCGCGCGCGCCTCAAGGGCGCCGGCCTGCCGGTGCCCGAGGAGGGCCCCGAGTTCATGACCCGCGAGCTGGTCAAGGTGGGCAACCGCGAAGTCTACGGCAGCGACTTCACCTGGGTGGTGGGCGAATGGCTGCAGGACCAGAAGAAACCCGCCGAGCTGGTCGCCATGGAGCGCCGCGAGTGGGGCAACTTCTACGGTCGCCTGGTGAGCGTGAAGGAAAACGGCCAGGTCGTCGCCGAAGGCGAGGCCGCCATGGCCGAGCTGCAGAAGCGCCTGAAGCGCGTCGACGACCTCTACGCCCAGCTCTACAAGCTGGAGAAGAAGGACATCGGTGCCATCAACCACGGCCTCGAGCGCCTGCGCCTGGACGGCCGCAAGCTGGAGCTGGACGGCAAGCTGGACGCCGCCGCGCAGGCCGACCTGGCCGCCGCGCGTGCCGAGCTGGAGGCCCGCTACAAGGGCCTCGAAGCGCAACTGGGCGGCCTGCACGAAGCCTTCAACCGCGACAGCGTGGTGGTCCGCGAGGCCGGTGGCCAGGAGCAGGAGATCTCCCTGGGCAAGGTGGTGCACGCCTACCAGCCCAACTCGATGGGCCTGTTCCAGAAGCTCGGCTTCTACTTCGCCAAGCTGTGGGAATTCCTCGCCGACGACCCGCGTGAGGCCAACACCGAGGGCGGCATCTTCCCGGCCATCTTCGGCACCGTGATGATGACCCTGATCATGGCCGTGATCGTCACCCCCTTCGGCGTGGTGGCGGCCATCTACCTGCGCGAATACGCCAAGCAGGGCCTGCTGACCCGCATCATCCGCATCGCCGTGAACAACCTGGCCGGTGTCCCGGCCATCGTCTACGGCGTGTTCGGCCTGGGCTTCTTCGTCTATGTGCTGGGCGGCTCCATCGACCGCCTGTTCTTCCCCGAGGCCGCCCCGGCGCCGACCTTCGGCACCCCGGGCCTGCTGTGGGCCTCGCTGACCCTGGCGATCCTCGCGGTGCCGGTGGTGATCGTCGCCACCGAGGAAGGCCTGGCGCGCATCCCCCGTGCGGTGCGCGAAGGCTCCCTGGCCCTCGGCGCGACCAAGGCCGAGACCCTGTGGAAGATCGTCCTGCCGATGGCCAGCCCGGCCATGATGACCGGCCTGATCCTCGCCGTGGCCCGCGCCGCCGGCGAAGTGGCGCCGCTGATGCTGGTGGGCGTGGTGAAGCTGGCCCCGAGCCTGCCGGTGGACGGCAACTACCCGTACCTGCACCTGGACCAGAAGATCATGCACCTGGGCTTCCACATCTACGACGTCGGCTTCCAGAGCCCCAACGTCGAGGCCGCCCGCCCGCTGGTGTACGCCACCGCGCTGTTGCTGGTGCTGGTGATCGCGCTGCTGAACCTCTCGGCCGTGGCCATCCGCAACCACCTGCGCGAGAAGTACAAGGCGCTGGATAACTGAGTCAGCCCCGAGCGGCGTGCAGCACGCCGCTCCGCTTGAAAACTTAAGCTTGTAGCCTGGCGCTACGAACGGAGTGAAACCATGCAACACGAAAGCCACAGCCACGGCGTCAACATCTCCGCCCTCGGCCGCAGCAAGCAGAGCCTGAGCCTGGCCGAGGAAACCGTTGCCCTCGAAGTGCCCGGCCTGAACCTGTTCTACGGCGAGAAGCAGGCGCTGTACGACGTGCAGATGAACATCCCGAAACAGCGCGTGACCGCCTTCATCGGCCCGTCCGGCTGCGGCAAGTCCACGCTGCTGCGCTGCTTCAACCGCATGAACGACCTGGTGGACGGCTGCCGCGTCGAGGGCGAGATCCGCCTCGACGGCAACAACATCTACCGCAAGGGCGAGGAAGTGGCCGAGCTGCGCCGCCGCGTCGGCATGGTGTTCCAGAAGCCCAACCCCTTCCCCAAGAGCATCTACGAGAACGTCGTCTACGGCCTGCGCATCCAGGGCATCAACAAGAAGCGCGTGCTCGACGAAGCCGTCGAGTGGGCCCTCAAGGGCGCGGCGTTGTGGGAGGAGGTCAAGGACCGCCTGCACGAATCCGCCCTCGGCCTCTCCGGCGGCCAGCAACAGCGCCTGGTCATCGCCCGCACCATCGCGGTCGAACCCGAAGTGCTGCTGCTCGACGAACCCTGCTCGGCGCTGGACCCGATCTCCACCCTCAAGGTGGAAGAGCTGATCTACGAGCTCAAGAGCAAGTACACCATCGTCATCGTCACCCACAACATGCAGCAGGCCGCGCGCGTCTCCGACTACACGGCGTTCATGTACATGGGCAAGCTGATCGAATTCGGCGATACCGATACCCTGTTCACCAACCCGGCCAAGAAGCAGACCGAGGACTACATCACCGGTCGTTATGGCTAGTCGCGTGGGACGCGACAGCTGCAAGCCGCAAGCTTCAAGCGGCAAGTCAGCTCAGGGACACGAATCAACCGACTTGAAGCTTGCAGCTTGAAGCTTGCGGCTTTCGCGGAGCGAAAACATGATCGACAAAGACAGCCTCACGCATCACATCTCCCAGCAGTTCAACGCCGAACTGGAGGAAGTGCGCAGCCACCTCCTGGCCATGGGCGGCCTGGTTGAGAAGCAGGTCAACGACGCCGTCACCGCGCTGATCGACGCCGACTCGGGCCTGGCCCAGCAGGTGCGCGAGATCGATGACGAGATCAACCAGATGGAGCGCAACATCGACGAGGAGTGCGTGCGCATCCTCGCCCGTCGCCAGCCGGCGGCTTCCGACCTGCGCCTGATCATCAGCGTGTCCAAGTCGGTGATCGACCTGGAGCGCATCGGCGACGAAGCCTCGAAGATCGCCCGCCGCGCCATCCAGCTCTGCGAAGAGGGCGTCTCGCCGCGCGGCTACGTCGAGGTCCGCCACATCGGTGACCAGGTGCGCCGCATGGTGCAGGAGTCGCTGGACGCCTTCGCCCGTTTCGACGCCGACCTGGCCCTGTCGGTCGCCCAGTACGACAAGACCATCGACCGCGAGTACAAGACCGCCCTGCGCGAGCTGGTCACCTACATGATGGAAGACCCGCGTGCCATCAGCCGCGTGCTCAACATCATCTGGGCCCTGCGTTCCCTGGAGCGCATCGGCGACCACGCGCGCAACATCGCCGAACTGGTGATCTACCTGGTGCGCGGCACCGACGTGCGCCACATGGGCCTGGCGCGCATGCAGGAAGAAGTGAAGGGCACCGCCAACAAGGCCGGCGACACCCCCGCCAACTGATCCGCCCCGCTTCAGGACGACGCCCGGCCATGCCGGGCGTTTTCGTTTGTGGCTCCACCCCTTTCTCTGCCTCCCACCGTAGGAGCGAGCTCTGCTCGCCAAGCGCTCGCCTGTGTGGGAGCGAATTCATTCGCGATGCTTTTCATCCGCGGGCGACATCCCGCGAGCCCCGCGAATCCCCTGCTGCCCAAGGCCCCGGCGCCACCTTTCACCCAAAAGGGTGCGCGATGTCGCATTCAGCTTGGCAAAGCGCTATCAGCCGAGGCTATGCTTACGCCCGTTCTCTGAGGAGTGGTCGATGAGCAAGGTGACAGTGCTGGTAGTGGACGATGCGTCCTTCATTCGCGACCTGGTGAAGAAGGGGCTGCGCGACCATTTCCCCGGCATCCAGATCGAAGAAGCGATCAACGGGCGCAAGGCCCAGCAGATGCTGACGCGCACGCCCGTCGACCTGATCCTGTGCGATTGGGAGATGCCGGAGATGTCCGGCCTCGAGCTGCTCACCTGGTGCCGCGCCCAGGACACGCTGAAGACCACGCCCTTCGTCATGGTGACCAGCCGCGGCGACAAGGAGAACGTGGTGCAGGCCATCCAGGCCGGGGTTTCCGACTACATCGGCAAGCCCTTTTCCAACGACCAGCTGGTGACCAAGGTGAAGAAGCAGCTGGCCCGCGCCGGCAAGATGGAGGCCCTGGCCGCCGGCGCACCGCCGAAGATGCTCAGCTCCGGCGGCTTCGCCAACGACTCCCTCGCCGCCCTCACCGGCGGCAAGGCCGAGGTGGTCAAGCCCGCCGCGGCGCCCAAGGCCGCCGCCAAGCCGGCTGCGTCCACCCCCTCGGCCAAGGCTGCCGGCCAGGCGCCGGGAGGCCGTGGGCAAGCCCAGCTGCGCCTGCCCAGTGGCGTGCTGTCCTGCGTCATCAAGACCATCAGCCTCAAGGATGCCCACCTGGTGGTGAAGCGCGGCGAGCCGCTGCCCCAGGTGCTGGAGAGCGCCGTGCTCGACCTGGAGCAGGGCGAGGGCGGCGAGGTGGCGCGCCTCAATGGCTACCTGCACGCCGTCTCGGCACTCGAACCCAAGCCCGACAGCGAGTGGCTGCAGCTGACCTTCCGCTTCGTCGACCGCGATCCGCAGAAGCTCGACTACCTGTCGCGCCTGATCGCCCGTGGCTCGGCACAGAAACACTTCGTACCCGGCGCCTGAGCCAACCCCGTCACAGCCCGACGGCCGGCGCCTCGCGCGGTGCCGGCGGCGCTGCTAGGCTTGCCAGCTCGAACACCCATAACCACTAGATCCATGCAGTCATGCTAGGGCGCATCCTCCTTATCTGCGGTTCGCTGGCGGCAGCCCTGCCGGCGAGCGCGCTGACCATCTACAAGTACACCGATGCCAACGGCGTGGTGACCTACACCGACAAGGCCGTCGCCGGTGCGCAGGTGTTCGTCTTCCGTGATCGCATGGTCGAGCGCCTGGACCTCTCGGTGAAGCTGGAGACCCAGAAGCACGATGCCGGCGAAACCCTGCTGGTGCGCAACGACCTCTACGCGCCGGTGGAAGTGGAGCTGAGCCTGAGCAACGTCAGCAACGCCGTGGGCGCGCCGGAAAAGCCCATCCGCTGGGTGCTGCCGCCGCGCAGCAAGATCCGCCTCGCCACCCTGGCCCCGGCCGACGCCAGCAAGGCCATGCGCTACAAGCCGCGCCTGCGCTACGCCCTGGGCGACCCGAGGCAGCAGCCCTCGCTGTATCGCTACCCGCTGCCCTGGGTGGGCGGCCCGTTCCGCCTGACCCAGGGCGCCAACGGCCAGTACAGCCACTTCACCCCCAAGGGCCGCTACGCCCAGGACGTGGCCATGCCCGAAGGCACGCCCATCGTCGCGGCGCGGCCCGGCATGGTGGTGAAGATCGAGAACCAGCAGAGCGGGCGGGGCAACAACCCCTCCGGCAACTTCGTGCGCATCCTTCACAACGACGGCACCATGGGCGTCTACCTGCACCTGATGCGCGGCTCGGTCAGGGTCCAGGAGGGCCAGCGCGTCGCCATCGGCGAGCAGATCGGCCGCTCCGGCAACACCGGCAACAGCACCGGCCCGCACCTGCACTTCGTCATCCAGCGCAACGTCGGCCTGGCGCTCGAATCCATCCCCTTCCAGTTCGCCCAGCCGGTGGACACCCTGCCCAACTTCGCCGTGGGCGGCGACGAATAGCCCCGGCTAGCGCGCGAAGTAGCACCCCGGTGTCACCCCGAAATGGCGGCGGAACATGGCGATGAAGGCGCTGACGTTCTCATAGCCCGTCTCCAGCGCCACCCGCGTCACCGCATCGCCCGCCGCCAGGCGCTCCAGGGCCCGCAACAGGCGGGCGCGCTGGCGCCACTGGCCGAAGGCGAAGCCCGTCTCCTCGACGAAGCGCCGGGCCAGGGTCCGCGATGAGACCCCCGCCCACAGCGCCCAGGCCGCCAGGCTGCGGTTGTCCGCCAGGTCATCGGCCAGCGCCTGGCAGACCCTCAACAGCCTCGGGTCCACCGGTAGCGGCAGGCCGAGGGGCTCCTCCGGCAAGGACTGCAGCTCGTCGAGTATCACCTCGGCGATGCGCAGCCTGCGCTCATCCAGCAGCCCTTCGTCCCAACTCGAGGCCCGCAGCACCGCCTCGCGCAGCAGCCCCGAGGTGGCGATGATCCGTGGCGCCTGCGGCAGCCCCCGGCAGGCTTCGGGCCTGACGTAGACGCTCCAGCCATCGAAGGGCCCGTGGGAGCGCAGGGCGTGTTCACAACCGGGCGGCACCCACACCGCGTGGGTGGCGGGCACCACCCAATGGCTGTGGGCCGCCGCCACCGACAGCAGGCCGCGCCCGGCGCCGAGCAACTGGCCACGGGCGTGGGAATGCAGGGTGGTCCGCCGCTCGCCGGGGCCGTGTTGCCACACCGCGACCAGCAGCGGGCCCCCGTCGGCCTGGGCTAGGGAGGGTGAAACCAGGGGCTGTGACATTGGCATTTTCACGTTATCGATCGGCACGGATAAGGCAGTTTAGCCAAGTCGCCTGGTCGCAGAATGAGCCCTCATCCACAGGAGGACATCCCCATGCGCGCCGAAGACCTGCTCCCCGATCATCTCGACCACTGCGACTTCAACGGCACCCGCGTGCGCAAGGGCACGGTGGGCGCCTTCCTGATCAACGCCCGGCGCTGGTGCGACCCGGCGGCAACGGCGGAGCAGCGCCACGCCGCCGAGCGCGAGCTGCTGGCGGTCCTGCCGGCGCTCCAGGCGCTGGGGCTGTTCGAGCTGCTGCAGGTGCGCGACCCGGCCCTGCGCGCTTTGTGCGGGCAGTCATGACCTCGACACGACGGGATTGCGCGGCGGCGCGGATCGGCCTAGGATCCGCGCCTTCTTCTCCCCTCAACCGACAGCAAAAGGAGGTCCATCATGCAAACACTGATCACCCTTTGCAGGTCGCGCCTGGCTTAAACGCTTCTTCCGTCCTTCTTCGCGACGGTTCCGCACTGCCCGACCCAGACCTGCCAAATCCAAGCATTTTTCGTTTCAACCCATTTGGATTGGACCATGGGCACTTGCATTCGCAATCTGGCCGACGGCATCACCCTGATCGCCGCGGACGACACCTGGATCGAAGGAAAAGCGATCCAGCAACTTGAAACCACCGCCCGCCTGCCGGGCATGCAACGGGTGGCCGGCATGCCGGACCTGCACCCGGGACGTGGCTACCCGGTGGGCGCCGCGTTCTTCTCCAGCGGCCGCTTCTACCCGGCGCTGGTGGGCAACGACATCGGCTGCGGCATGGCCTTCTGGCGCACCGACATCCCCGTCGCCAAGCTCCACCTCGACAAGCTGGAGAAGCGCCTGGGCTCCCTCGACGCACCGCTGGACGACAACTGGCAGGAGGCGATCGCCGCCTTCGGCCTGCCGCCCTGCGGACACGAGCGCTCCCTGGGCACCATCGGCGGCGGCAACCACTTCGCCGAGCTGCAGCAGCTCGACGAAGCCTATGACGAGGAGGCCCTGGCGGGCCTGGGCATCGACCGCAAGCACCTGCTCCTGTTGGTGCACAGCGGCTCGCGCGGCCTGGGCGAAGCCATCCTGCGTGAGCAGGTGGACCGCTTCAGCCACGCCGGCCTGGAAGCCGGTAGCCTGGAGGCCGAGCACTACCTGGCCCGCCACGACGGCGCTTTGCGCTTCGCCGAGGCCAACCGGCAACTGATCGCCCGACGCATGCTGGACCGCCTGCGCGCCGACGGCGAGCAACTGCTGGACGTGAACCACAACCTCGTCTCCGCCGCGACCATCGGCGGCGTCGACGGCTGGCTGCACCGCAAGGGCGCCACGCCGGCGGACCAGGGCGTGATGGTCATCCCCGGCTCCCGGGGCGACTACAGCTACCTGGTGGCACCGGTGGCCGACGAGCGCAGCCTGCTCTCGCTGGCCCACGGCGCCGGGCGCAAATGGATGCGCAGCGAGTGCAAGGACCGCCTCGCCAAGCGCTACAGCGTCGAGCAGCTGGAACGCACCGCCCTGGGCAGCCGGGTGATCTGCGCCGACCGCGCGCTGATCTACGAGGAAGCGCCGGAAGCCTACAAGGCCATCGACTCGGTGGTCGGCGCCCTGCGCGATGCCGGGCTGGTGCAGGTGCTGGCGCGGCTCAAGCCGGTGCTGACCTACAAGACGCGCGGAGGGTGCTGCTGATGATCCTCCTGCAACTCTCGGCGGCCCAGGGGCCGGACGAATGCGCCCTGGCGGTGGCCAAGGCGCTGCAGCGGCTGCTGGACGAAGCCACGCAGCGGCAGGTGCGCGTCCAGGTACTGGAGCGGGAGGAGGGTGCGCGTCGCGGCACGCTCGCTTCCGTGCTCCTGGCCCTGGAAGGCGCGCATTCGGACGCGCTGGCCGGGCGCTGGGAAGGCTCCCTGCAATGGACCTGCCCCAGCCCCTACCGGCCCAACCACGGGCGCAAGAACTGGTTCTTCGGCGGGGCGCGGTTCGCCGCGCCACCGGCCAGCCTGGAAGGCGAGATCCGCTTCGAAGCCCTGCGCGCCTCCGGCCCCGGCGGGCAACACGTCAACACCACCGACTCGGCGGTGCGCGCCACCCACCTGGCCAGCGGCATCAGCGTCAAGGTGCAGAGCGAGCGCAGCCAGCACGCCAACAAGCGCCTGGCCATCCTCCTCATCGGCCAGCGCCTGGCGCAGCGGGCCGAAGAGGCGGACGGCGCCCTGCGTGCGGAACGTCGCCTGTTCCACCACCGGGTGGAACGGGGCAACCCGGTGCGCTGCTTTCGAGGCGAACGCTTCGAACCGGTGTGAGCCGGCTTCTACCCACCCACAAAAAACGGGGCCATTCGGCCCCGTTCTCGTTTCAGCTGGCGGTCACGCCCGTGCTTATTCCCCCGGGATGTCCTTGCGCAGCTTGACCGGGTCTTCCTTGCGCCCGCGTGCGGTGCGCATGCGGATGTTCAGCGCTTCCACGGCCAGGGAGAAGGCCATGGCGAAGTAGACGTAGCCCTTGGGCACGTGGACTTCGAACGACTCGGCGATGAGCACGGTGCCGACCACCACCAGGAAGGACAGCGCCAGCATCTTCAGGCTCGGGTGCTTGTCGATGAAGTCGCTGATGGTGCCGGCGGCGGCCATCATCACCAGCACGGCGACGATGATCGCGGCGACCATCACCGGCACATGGGAAACCATGCCCACGGCGGTGATCACCGAGTCCAGGGAGAACACGATGTCGATGATGGCGATCTGGATGATGGTGCCGATGAAGTTGCGCGCGACGCCGCCGGCCTGCGGCTGCTCGGTTTCATCCTCGCCTTCGAGGCTGTGGTACATCTCGGTGCTGCTCTTCCATAGGAGGAACAGGCCGCCGAAGAACAGGATCAGGTCGCGTCCGGAGATGCCCTGGCCGAAGATATGGAACAGGTCGGCGGTGAGCCGCATGATCCAGGTGATCGACAGCAGCAGGAGGATGCGGGTGACCATCGCCAGCGCCAGGCCGAAGAAGCGGGTGCGCGCCTGCATGTGCGGCGGCATGCGGCCCACGAGGATGGCGATCATGATGATGTTGTCGATGCCCAGGACGATCTCCAGGGCGGTCAGGGTGAAGAAGGCGACCCAGATTTCCGGGCTGGTCAGCCATTCCATGATGCGGATTCCTCGTGTGTTTCAGCGGTCAGGGGGTTGGAGCACGACGAAGCCGGAACGTGCGCAGGCGCATTTCCGGCTTCGGCGAGGGCGCGTCGCCTGCGGTTCAGTGTGTACCGAACAGCGGGAACACGCCGAGTAACAGTGCGGCGAGCAGGATACACAGACAGATCATCACCGCCCACTTCAACGTGAAGCGCTGGTGGTCGCCGAATTCGATCTTCGCCAGGCCCACCAGCAGGTAGGTGGAAGGCACCAGCGGACTGAGCAGGTGCACCGGCTGGCCTACGATGGAGGCCCGCGCCATCTCCACCGGGCTGATGCCGTAATGGGCCGCCGCCTCGGCGAGCACCGGCAACACGCCGTAATAAAAAGCGTCGTTGGACATGAAGAAGGTGAAGGGCATGCTCACCAGCGCCGTGATCACCGCCATGTAGGGCCCGAGGGAGGGCGGGATCACCGCCAGCAGGCTCTTGGACATGGCTTCCACCATGCCGGTACCGGTGAGGATGCCGGTGAAGATGCCGGCGGCGAAGATCAGCCCCACCACCGCCAGCACGTTGCCGGCATGGGCCGCGACGCGCTCCTTCTGCTGCTGCAGGCAGGGGTAGTTGATGATCATGGCAATGCTGAAGGCGATCATGAACAGCACCGGCAGCGGCAGCAGGCCGGCGATCAGCGTCACCATCAACGCGGCCGTCAGCGCCGCGTTCACCCACAGGAGTTTCGGCCGGCGCGCTTCCGGGTACTGGGAGACGCTGATCTCGTCGTGGGCGGCCGGCTCGTCCGGCAGCTGCAGCACGCCGAGGCGCGCGCGCTCGCGCTTGCCGTAGGCCCAGGCCAGGCCGAACAGGGCCAGGGAGCCGGCGATCATGGCCGGGATCATCGGCACGAAGATGTCCGACGGGTCCACGTGCAGGGCGCTGGCGGCGCGGGCGGTGGGGCCGCCCCAGGGGGTCATGTTCATGATGCCGCCGGCGAGGATGATCAGCCCCGCCATGATCAGCGGGCTCATGCCCAGGCGGCTGTAGAGCGGCAGCAGGGCGGCCACGCAGATCATGTAGGTGGTGGCGCCGTCACCGTCGAGGGAGACGATCAGCGCCAGGGCGGCGGTGCCCACCGAGACCTTCAGCGGGTCGCCCTTGACCAGGCGCAGGATGGCGCGCACGGCGGGGTCGAACAGCCCGGAGTCGATCATCAGGGCGAAGTAGAGGATGGCGAACATCAGCATCACGCCGGTGGGCGCGAGCTTGCCGATGCCCTCCAGCATCATCGGGCCGATGCCGGCCGCGAAGCCGCCGAGCAGGGCGAAGGCGATGGGGACGATGATCAGCGCGATCAGTGCGGACAGGCGCTTGGTCATGATCAGGTACATGAAGGTCATGACCATGGCGAAGCCGAGGAAGGTCAGCATGGGAATCTCCGGACGAGGGCGAGGGCGAGGGCGGGGCTGGATCAGCGCGCGGGTCGGGTACGGAGAGGGGGCGGAACGAGGCCGTGAAGGCGGCAGGAGCGGAGCATGGCAATCACCCATCTTGTTGTTGTCGGGGTTGCCGGGCGTAGCGGATGCAGCGCCCGGCGGCCGGTCTTCGCCGGCGGTGGGGCGATGCTAAGGGGCGAAGCTTTCAGCCAGCTTTCGCGGCGAACGGGCGGTGAACGTGCCGCGAAATCCGGACGGGCGGTCAGCCCGGCCCAGCCTGCAGCAGCGCCAGCACGGCCACCAGCGTGGCGCCGGAAAGCAGCGTCTGCAGGGTGATGATGCCCGCCATCAGGTGGCCGTCGCCGCCCAGCTGGCGGGTCAGCACATAGGCGGTGGGTGCCGTCGGCAGGGCGAAGAACAGCACCAGGATGCTGCTCTCCATGGCCGGCAGCCCGAGCAGGTACGCCACGGCGAAGGCCAGGGCGGGCATGGCCAGCAGGCGCACCGCGCAGTTCCAGCCCAGGGCGGGCAGCTCGCCGCCCAGCTCGCGGGGCTGCAGCGCCGCACCGACGCAGAGCAGGCCCAGGGGCAGGCTGGCCACCGCCAGCAGGTTGAGCAGCCGGTCGATGCCGCCACCCAGGCCCAGGCCGGCGAGGTTGTAGGCGGCGCCGGCGAGGCAGGCGAGGATCAGCGGGTTCCTGGCGATCGGCAGCAGCAGGCCCCTGGCGCTGACGCCGCGCTCGGCGGTGAGCGACCACACCGACAGCAGGTTCACCGTCGGCACCATCAGCGCCAGCATCAGGGCGGCGATGGCCAGGCCCTCCTTGCCGAACAGGCTGCCGATGGCCGCCAGCCCCAGGTAGGTGTTGAAGCGCAGCACGCCCTGGGTGATGGCGCCGAAGCGTGCCGCCGGCCAGCCCATCACGCGGCGGGCCAGGAGCAGGGCGACCCAGCCGACGCCCAGACCCAGCAGCACCGCCAGGGCCAGGCGCGGCAGCGCGGGGTTGTCCAGCGGCGCCGTGGCCAGGCTGCTGAACAGCAGGGCGGGGAACAGGATGAAGTAGTTCAGGCGTTCGGCGGCGGGCCAGAAGGCATCGCCGGGGAAGCCCTTCAGGCGTAGCGCGTAGCCGCCGACGATCAGGGCGAAGAGGGGCCAGAGGGCTGCCAGCAGTGTGGTCACATCGGGTTCCGGTGGTCCGGTCGGGAGGCGGCCATCTTGTGCAACGCCGCGCACATGCGCAAGCCGACCATTGGCCGAGGCGCTCTCCAGCGTCTAGGTTTTCCCACTGCACAGGAGGACGTACCCATGACCCAGGTCCATATGGGCGGCTGCCATTGCGGGCGGCTGCGCTACCGCTTCGACGCCCCGCTCACCGATATCGCCCACTGCCACTGCTCGGACTGCCGGCGCACCAGCGGCGGCATCGTCACCACCTGGATCAGCGTGCCGCTGGCGTCCTTCACCTGGACCCGTGGCGAGCCGGCGCAGTACCACTCTTCCCCCGGCTGCTCGCGCTATTTCTGCGGTGGCTGCGGCTGCCTGCTCGGCCTCTTCACCCAGCAGGCCCCCGGCACCATGGACGTGACCATCGCCACCCTGGACGACGTGGCCGAGGCCCTGCCGGACCGGCACATCTGGGTGCGCAGCCGCCTGCCCTGGCTGCACCTGGACCCGGGCCTGCCGGAAGAGCAGGAAGAAACCCTGTAGCCGGCCCATGCCGCCCCTGTGGCTAAACAACGGGGTCACGGAACAATCGGGCCGAGCGGATACAAAGCCGCCCTGGACGCCTTGCGCTTGGGGGATGTCCCTCATCGCATTCACCATCGTGGTGATGGGTATCGCTTCGCTCAACCCATCCTACGGTGTGGTCATCCGTCACGGCAGCGCCTGCGCAGGGCGGGTGAAACCCACCAAGGTTCTGTGCACGAAACGCCGGGTTGCCCCCGACCTGCGGGGCTCACGCCACGTAGGGTGGGTAGAGCGGAGCGAAACCCACGCGGATGGTTCCCGGCGCTAGTCATTCCCTATCGGCTGCGCCTTGATCGTAGGGTGGGCTTCAGCCCACCGGTGGGGTTAGCCGTGGGGAAAACCGTCAGGGCAGCTCGAGCCCGCCGGCGTCCTTGTGCAGCTGGCGCAGGTGGGCACTGAGCTGGTCGAGGTTGAGTTGCACGGCGTCCAGTTCGGCGAGGATGCGCGGGTCGATCAGGTGGCGCACTTCGCGGTCGAGGTCGTCGGTGAGGCTGCGCAGCTTCTGCTGGCGGCTGTTGCTCTCGGCCTCCAGGCGCTGCCACTCGCTGGCCTGGGGCAGGCCGTAGCCGCCTTCGAGCATGTCCGCCGGGCGGCTGAGGAAGCCGCTGTTGGCGAGGATCTGCTCCAGGGTGCCGCCGGCCCGGGAGAATTCGGCATTGCCGAGCTTCTCGCGACTGTCGAGGTAACGGCGCTTGAGTTCGTCCTGGGCCAGCAGCATCTGCTTGCGCATGGCCGCCTGCTCCAGCAGCAGCAGGGCGGCGCTGGCGCGCAGGTCGGCGTCGGCGATCCAGGGGCGGCGTTGGTCGCCGGGCAGGTCGAGCCAGGTTTCCACGTCGGCTTGCGGCAGCTTCAGGCGCTCGCGGGCAATGCTGAACATGGCCTGGTAGCGGTCGCGGAAGGAGTCGAAGCGGTAGCCCAGGCGCAGGGCTTCCTTCGGGTCGCGCAGCGGTTCCGGGTCGGCCACGCCACGCCCTTCGAGCAGGGCCAGCAAACCGTTGGGCATGATGCTGTCGAGGTCGGCCAGGCGCGGGTCGGCGGTGCCGCTGCGCAACAGTTTGAGGGTTTCCACCGCGCAGTTGTTGGAGAGGAACCAGTAGTCGCCGTCGTAGCTCCAGTGCATCTCCGCGGCGCGCTCCACCAGTTGCTCCACCTGCTCGCGGTCGAGCTTGAGCGGCACCGAGGCGAGGCTGCGCATTTCCACCTTGGTGTATTCGTCGATCACCTGGGACAGCGGTAGCACGAAGAGGCGCGAGGGGTAGGCGCCGGTGAGGCCGTCCCAGCTGGAGAGCTGCACGTCGCCGACGAAGGCGCGGTAGGACAGCACCAGGTGCTGGTCGAGGTCGAGGCGGCAGTCGGGACCGCGTGGCCGGCCGGGGGCGCAGATGACCAGGCGCAGCATGCTGTGGCCCCAGCGGCTGACCCAGTTGTCGTTGGCTTCGGCGAACAGGTAGTCCACTTCATAGACCCGCTCGGGGTCGAGGCGCCCCAGGGGTTCGCGCCCGAAGTCGCGTCCGGCGTTGAGGTAGGCCAGCTCCCCGGCGCACTCGGCCTGCTGCGCGGGGGCCCAGCCGAAGTGCTGGCGCAGGTAGCGGTACAGCGCCGGGCGGCGGCAGGCGAAGGCGGGGTCGAGAAGGAAGTACTCCATGTTCACCGCGATGAATTCGCGCGGGTTGCTCAGCTCGTAGAGATCCGGGCTGCGCGCGACCTGGTGGTTCTCCGCCTCGCGGTCACCGCGCCGGCCGACCCGTTGCGGCCAGCCGGCGAGGTCGAGCAGGCGCGGGTCGTCGCTGAGGCTGAAGCGCCGCGCCACCTGCCCCCGGCATTCGCTGCGCTGCCCCACCAGGCCGGTGCTGCCGGCAGCCAGGCCACAGCGGAACTGCAGGCTGCGCTCGGCCGGGGTGCGCCAGCGGGCGCGGTCGTAGAGGTGGGTGAGTTCATGGAGGACGGTGGCCAGCAGTTCGCGGCGCACGGTGCCGTGGGGGCGGTGGGTCTTCTCGGTGGCGGCGCTGCCATCGGCCAGGGCCGGCAGCAGGGCGCGGTTGAGGTCGAGGGCGTCGATGCGGGTGGCGCGGCCGTAGGCGTTGTCGGGCAGGTCATCGGCCCAGGCGACCTCGACGCGGCGGTCGAGGCGCTGGACGAAGCTCGGTGGCAGGGCGGCGAGGGCTTCATCCAGCAACGCTTGGCTGGCCTGGCGCTGGGGCGCGCTCAGGCCGTCACTGTTCAGGTCCAATTGCAACTCGGCCCGAACTGTTGCGCTCGCCAGCAACCCCGCCAGGCAAACCCGGCGCAGGACAGTGGACAGGCGCACGGCCAAGACGGCGGTCAGAGCGCGAGGATGGCCTGGGCCAGGGTCTCGTCGCTGGCGTCGCGGGCCTCCGGCAGGCGCTCGCGCAGGGTGTTGAAGGCGGCTTCCAGCTGGACGCCGCGGATGTCGCCTGCGCTGGCGACGAAGCTGGCGGCGTCGTCGCGGGCTTCGCGGATCACCTTCATGTCGCGGATCGAGGTGGTGGTATCGGAGGTGAAGTCGATGCTGCGGCCGAAGGCGCGGACGATGATGTTGCTGGTGGCAACCAGGGTCTGTGCCTGGACGGCGCCGGCGACGAGGGTGAGGGCGGTGGCGGCGGCAATCAGCGTGCGACGCATTGGATCTCTCCGAAGGTGAAAACTGTACGGGTCATTGGACGGAAAACCCCAGGCGCAGTTCAAACCGAGCGAAGCGGCGCAGGGGGGCGCCGGGCCCGGGGCGCGGCGGGCGCCAAGGCTAGCGGAATGCGGGGTTCACGGCCAGGGCCGGCAGGCGCGGGGAGCGCCCGCCGGGAGGGGCGTCACAGGGCGAGGATGGCCTGGGCCAGTTGCAGGTCGCTGGCCTGCAGCTGCGGCTGGAGGCTGCGGATGTGCACGAGTGCGGCTTCCAGGCGTGCGCCACGGATGTCGCCTGCGCTTGCGACGAAGCTGGCGGCGTCGTCACGGGCGGCGAGGACGAGCTTGTCGTCGCGCAGGGAAGAGGTGACGTCCGAGGTGGCATCGAAGGTGGCGCCGAGGGCACCGACGACGGCATCGGTGGTGACCACGAAGCTGGTGGCCGAGGCGCTGGTGGCCAGGGCCAGCAGTGCGGCTGCGCCGAGCAGGCGGGAGAGGGGCATGGGGATAACTCCTGTGCGGGACGAAGGGCGCTGCACGCGCAGCGCCCCGTGGCGTAGAGCCTAGCGAAGCGGCGGGAGTCGTTCCAGTGGTGGCACGGGTGGCGGCAGCGCCTAGCGCCAGAAGGGCTTGTCCAGCTCCTGGCTGCGGTCGCACTCGCTGAGCCCGATATCCGCCAGTTGCTGCGCGTTCAGCTGTGCCAGTTGATGGCGGGTGCGCATGTTGCGCTGCCATTCGGCTACGCGGGCGAACAGGCGAATGGCCAGCGGGGTGCGCTGCCGGGGGGATTCGGCGGGGGCAGGGGAAACGAAGCTGCGTTCCATGGCGGTCTTCCTTCCCGCTCCAGGGCGGGTTCGGGTTATGGGAGACCATGTTCGCGCGCCGCAGCGCTTGGCGGCAGGGACAGCGGGGCGCAATTGTATTGGGTCAGTGGCTGCATGGCGGCAACTGTATCGGCCTTATTGCGCCGGGCTGTTCCGTTCGCGTTTCGAGGCCCCGAAAAAACGAAACCCGCCGGCGATACCTCTGCGGCGGGTTCTGTCAGGTGTTGCAGTGCGGCTGGCGCCGCTTCGGGCTTAGCGCCAGAAGGGCTTGTTCAGCTCCAGTTCGCGCTGCGCCTCGCTGATGCCGGCATCGGCCAGCAGGCGGGAGTCGAGCATCGCGAGCTGATGGCGGCTGGAGATGCGACGCTGCCACATCAGCAGGGTGGAGATGACGCGCAGCGGCCAGGAGGCCTTGGCGCTGGATTCGGAGGAGCTGAGGATCAGGTCGGAACTGAGGGTACGTTCCATGGTGGCGCTTCCTTCCCGCTTGTGGCGGGGCTAGAGGGGTTTGTCTGGTGCCTATTTTCTGTCCAGAACAAACGACCCAGTAGTCACAGCTGACTGAAATTGTACGGGTGGTACTGAGCAAGCTAACTAACTGTGCCTGCGAAATTTCGATCAGCTGTATTGGTGCCCCGTTGAAACCCTCGGCGAACGACGGGAAACCGGATTTTTCACTGCCGAAGCGAACTTCGGCAGGGATTGGCAGCAGTACAGTTGGCCTTTTACCGGGAGCTGTTTTTTGACCTGTTCGTCAGCAAAAAGTCCGCTGTACCGATTCAGCTGGCGAGCATGCGCCCGGTTTCTTCCAGGTTGATGTGCCAGTCCATGGCTTCGCGCAACAGATGGGGGGTGTGCCCGCCCTTGGCGCAGGCGCGCTCGAAGTAGTCGTCCAGTGCCGCACGGTAGTCCGGGTGCACGCAGTGGTCGATGATCGCCCGGGCGCGTTCGCGCGGGGCCAGGCCGCGCAGGTCGGCCAGGCCCTGTTCGGTGACGAGGATGTCGACGTCGTGCTCGGTGTGGTCCACGTGGCTGACCATGGGCACGACGCTGGAGATGGCGCCGCCCTTGGCGATGGATTTGGTGACGAAGATGGCCAGGTGGGCGTTGCGGGCGAAGTCCCCCGAGCCGCCGATGCCGTTCATCATCCTGGTGCCGCCGACGTGGGTGGAGTTGACGTTGCCGTAGATGTCGAACTCCAGGGCGGTGTTGATGCCGATGATGCCCAGGCGCCGCACCACTTCGGGGTGGTTGGATATCTCCTGCGGGCGCAGCACGAGCTTGTCCTTGTAGCGCTCGAGGTTGCCGAAGACATCGGCGTTGCGGCGCGCGGAGAGGGTGATGGAGCTGCCGGAGGCGAAGCGCAGCTTGCCGGCGTCGATCAGGTCGAAGGTGGAGTCCTGCAGCACCTCGGAGTACATGCTGAGGTCTTCGAAGGGCGAGTCGATCAGCCCGCACATCACGGCGTTGGCGATGCTGCCGATGCCGGCCTGCAGGGGCGCCAGGCTGTTGGACAGGCGCCCGGCCTCGACCTCGCGGGCGAAGAAGCCGATCAGGTGGTCGGCGATGGCCTGGGTCTCGGTATCGGGCGGCAGCACGGTGGAGAGCGAGTCCGGCTGTTCGGTGAAGACGATGGCGGCGATCTTCTCCGGGGGGATCGGGATGGCGGTGGTGCCGATGCGGTCGTCCACGCGGGTCAGCGGGATGGGCGTGCGGGTCGGCCGGTAGGTAGGGATGTAGACGTCGTGCAGGCCTTCGAGGTTGGTGTCGTGGGCCAGGTTGATCTCGACGATCACGCACTTGGCGAAGATGGCGAAGCTGGCGGAGTTGCCCACCGAGGTGGTGGGCACGATGTGGCCCTCCTCGGTGATGGCCACGGCTTCGATCACGGCGATGTCCGGCAGCTTGAGCTGGTGGTTGCGCAGCTGTTCGACGGTTTCCGACAGGTGCTGGTCGATGAACATGACGCTGCCATCGTTGATCGCCTTGCGCAGGGTGCTGTCCACCTGGAAGGGCATGCGCCGGGCCAGCACGCCGGCTTCGGTGAGTTGCTTGTCGAGGTCGTTGCCCAGGCTCGCCCCGGTCATCAGGGTGATCTGCAGCGGCTGCTGCTTGGCGCGCTCGGCCAGCGCGCGCGGCACGGCCTTGGCCTCGCCGGCGCGGGTGAAGCCGCTCATGCCGATGGTCATGCCGTCTTCGATGAGGGATGCGGCATCGGCCGCACTCATTACCTTGCCCAGCAGAGAGGGCAGGCGTACGCGATCAGGGTGCATGGGGGAACCTCGGGCAACGGGGGAGACGAGCCGCGCAGTCTAGGGGCTCTCCGGGCCGGCGCCTTCTATACCAAGGTCGAAGAGCGCGCGCATGAATGGAGGGTACGAAAGGAGGTAGGAGCGAATTCATTCGCGATTCGGCACGGCTTGGCGATGGGTTTCGCTTCGCTCTACCCATCCTACGGTGTGGTCTCTTGCTCCCTGGGGCTCATAAAAGAAAACCCCGGCGCGTGGCCGGGGTTTTCGGTGGTGCGGGGCAGGGGTCAGTCGACCGCCTTGACCATGTCTTCGATGACCTTCTTGGCGTCGCCGAAGACCATCATGGTCTTGTCGAGGTAGAACAGTTCGTTGTCCAGGCCGGCGTAGCCGCTGGCCATCGAGCGCTTGTTGACGATCACGGTCTTGGCCTTGTAGGCCTCGAGGATCGGCATGCCGGCGATCGGCGACTTCGGATCGTTCTTCGCAGCCGGGTTGACCACGTCGTTGGCGCCGAGCACCAGGACCACGTCGGCCTGGCCGAACTCGGAGTTGATGTCTTCCATCTCGAACACCTGCTCGTACGGCACTTCGGCCTCGGCCAGCAGGACGTTCATGTGGCCCGGCATGCGGCCGGCGACCGGGTGGATCGCGTACTTCACGGTCACGCCACGGTGGGTCAGCTTCTCGGCCAGTTCCATCAGCGCGTGCTGGGCACGGGCCACCGCCAGGCCGTAGCCGGGAACGATGATGACGGTGTCGGCGTTGGTCAGCAGGAAGGCCGCGTCGTCGGAGGAGCCCGACTTCACGGGGCGCTGCTCCTTGCTGCCGGTGGCGGCGCCGGCATCCGCATCGGCACCGAAGCCGCCGAGGATGACGTTGAAGAACGAGCGGTTCATCGCCTTGCACATGATGTAGGAGAGGATCGCGCCCGAGGAGCCCACCAGCGAACCGGCGATGATCAGCATCGAGTTGTTCAGCGAGAAGCCGATGCCGGCGGCTGCCCAGCCCGAGTAGCTGTTGAGCATCGACACCACCACCGGCATGTCGGCGCCGCCGATCGGGATGATGATCAGCACGCCGATGACGAAGGACAGGGCCACCAGCAGGGCGAAGGCACGGATGTCACCGGTGAGGGTGAAGTACAGGCCCAGGCCGATGATGGCCAGGCCGACCACCAGGTTGACCAGGTGCTGGCCCTTGAACTGGACCGGTGCGCCTTGGAACAGACGGAACTTGTACTTGCCCGAGAGCTTGCCGAAGGCGATCACCGAGCCGGAGAAGGTGATGGCGCCGATGGCTGCACCGAGGAACAGCTCCAGGCGGTTACCGGCCGGGATCGCATCACCCAGGGCGGCAACGATGCCCAGGGATTGCGGCTCGATGACGGCGGCGATGGCGATGAACACGGCGGCCAGGCCGATCATGCTGTGCATGAAGGCGACCAGCTCCGGCATCTTGGTCATTTCAACGCGCTTGGCCATGATCGAGCCGGCGGTGCCGCCGACCAGCAGGCCGACGATGACGTAGCCGATGCCCTGGGTGGCCAGCTCGGCGCCCAGCTTCCAGATCAGGCCGATGGTGGTGAGCACGGCGATGGCCATGCCGATCATGCCGAACAGGTTGCCGCGACGGGACGTGGTCGGGTGCGACAGGCCTTTAAGTGCCTGGATGAAGCACACCGAGGCGACGAGGTAGAGAACAGTGATCAGGTTCATGCTCATGGTCAGTGCTTCTCCGCCGACGCCTTGGGCGCTTTCTTCTTGAACATTTCCAGCATGCGTCGGGTGACCAGGAAGCCACCGAAGACGTTGACCGCGGCCAGCGCCACGGCCAGGGTGCCCATTGCCTTGCCCAGCGGGGTGACGGTGAGGGCGGCAGCCAGCATGGCGCCGACGATCACGATCGCCGAGATGGCGTTGGTCACGGCCATCAGCGGGGTGTGCAGGGCGGGGGTGACGTTCCAGACCACGTGGTAGCCGACGTAGATCGCCAGCACGAAGATGATCAGGTTGTAGATGCCGTCAGAAATCATATCCATGTCCGCTGCCCCTTAGCCGTTGGTGCGGACGACTTGCCCGTCGCGGCACATCAGGCACGCGGCGACGATGTCGTCTTCGAGGTTGACGTGGAACTGGCCGTCCTTGTCGAGGACCAGCTTGAGGAAGTCCAGCAGGTTGCGCGCATAGAGGGCCGAAGCATCCGCCGGCACCAGGGCCGCCAGGTTGCTGTAGCCGACGATGGTGACGCCGTGCTTGACCACGACCTGCTCGGCCTCGGTCAGCGGGCAGTTGCCGCCTTGGGCCGCTGCCAGGTCGATGACCACGGAGCCCGGCTTCATTTCGGCGACGGTCGCCTCGTGCAGCAGGGTCGGTGCCTTGCGGCCCGGGATCAGTGCGGTGGTGATGACGATGTCGGCCTGCTTGGCGCGCTCGTGCACCGCCTTAGCCTGGCGCTCCATCCAGGAGGCCGGCATCGGGCGGGCGTAACCGCCAACGCCCTGGGCGCATTCGCGCTCTTCGTCGGTCTCGAAGGGAACGTCGACGAACTTGGCGCCGAGGGATTCGATCTGCTCTTTCACTGCGGGGCGCACGTCGGACGCCTCGATCACCGCACCCAGGCGTTTGGCCGTGGCGATGGCCTGCAGGCCGGCGACGCCGGCACCGAGGATGAGGATGCGCGCGGCCTTCACGGTACCGGCGGCGGTCATCAGCATCGGCATGAAGCGCGGGTAGTGATGCGCGGCCAGCAGCACGGACTTGTAGCCGGCGATGTTGGCCTGGGACGACAGCACGTCGAGGCTCTGGGCGCGGGAGGTGCGCGGCGCCGCTTCGAGGGCGAAGGCGGTGATGCCGCGGGCATTCATGCGCGCGATGGTCTCGTTGCTGAACGGGTTGAGCATGCCGACCAGCACGGCGCCGGCCTTCATGAGGGCCAGTTCGGCATCGGACGGGGCCACGACTTTCAGCACCAGGTCGGCGCCGAAGGCGGCGGCGTCGCTGCCAATGGTGGCGCCGACGGCTTCATAGGCCGCGTCGGTGATGCTGGCGCTGACGCCGGCACCGCTCTGGACGGTGACCTGATGGCCTTGGCCGATCAGTTTCTTGATGGTCTCGGGAGTCGCGGCTACCCGCGTTTCACCGGCCAGGGTTTCGAGAGGAACACCGATGTGCACGTAAATTCTCCTGCGTGATCGTTGTGATTGACCAGCGCACTACGTTGGCGCTCTGGCGGGGGCGGATCAGCACAAAACCGCTGGTGCACAGGGTGCGAACCGGCGGGCGCGGCATTTTGCAGGCGAACCGCGAGTGCTTCAAGGAGTTCTGAAGCTAAACGCGGCAGTAACTACAAGTCACCAATTGACCGGTGAAACGGCCATTTGATTCAAAGCACCGCCCGGACTGGCTGCGAAGCCTATCCGGAGGCCCTGTGGGCGGGAAATGACATCCCTGACATGAATGGCTGTCCATCAGGCCATGCCGGACCCACTGGGGAGGCCGCGACATCCTGCCGTTATTGGCGGCGCGACTGTTAGTCAGCGTTTTTTATAGTTGCCATAAGTGTCTGGAAAACGGGGCTTGTGTAGCTTTGATGAATAATTGACTACAGGGTCAAATATCACTGAAAAGCCCATTCCAGAGGGGGAAGTGCAGGAAGGACGGACGCGCCCTGTGGTGGATTGTCGCGGTTGCGCCTCAAACCAGCAGGCCGAGGCTCTTGGCGCGCATCACCGCCTGGGTGCGGCGCTTTACGCCGAGCTTGCTGTTGATCTTCTTGGTGTGGGTTTTCACCGTGTTCACCGAGATGAACAGGTAGCTGCCGATCTCCTGGTTGGAGAAGCCCTCGGCGAGCAGCTGCAGGACCGAGCGTTCGCGCTGGCTGAGCAGGTTGCTGTGGTCGCCCGCACCCGCCGCACCGCTGCGCTCGCCGGGCTGGCCGGCGGCGGGCCACTCCTGCAGCAGGCCCTGCATGCCGAGGTTGGTGGCTTGCTGGCGAGCCTCGCGCTCCAGGTTGGCGGCATCGTCCAGGCCGAGCCAGCGGGCCGCCTCGGCCAGCGCCAGGCCGACTTCGCAGGCCAGCGGCCGGTACTGGAGGAATTCGCAGCGCTGCAGCAGGGGGCGCAGCATCGCCTCGGCCTGTTCGGCGCGGCCCGCCGCCAGGTGCCCCCGGGCCAGCAGGAGCAGGTTGCGCAACGGCAGGGTGGGGTAGTCCAGCGGTGGCATCCAGGGGCTGTCGCCCTCGAAGTAGCGCTGGATGCGCAGGCCCACCGGTTCGACGCGGTCCCAGCGCTGCTGCCGGGCGAGCACGCGCATGCTCTGCAGGCTGAGCACGCCGTTGAAGGACAGGCGCCAGACCTGGCGGCAATGCATTTCCCGCTCGGCATCACGCAGGTGGGCGAAGGCCTGGTCGAACTCGCCGCGCCGCGAGCGGAGTTCGGCGAGGCCGAGGTAGCCGTGCAGGGCGAAGGGGTCGGCGCATTCCAGGGCCTGTTCCAGGCCGATGCGCAGTTCCGTCTCGGCGTCGTCGAGGCGGCCGTGGATCAGGTGCAGTTCGCCCTGGATCAGGTGCAGGCGGCCGAGCAGCAGGCCGTCCACCGCCTTGCGCTGGCCGATCAGGGCGAAGCTCTGGGTGACCAGCCCCTGGGCGCGGGCGAACTCGCCGCGCAGCAGCAGCAGGCGGGTGCGGTCGAGGTTGATCAGGGTTTCGAACAGCAGGCTGCCCTGGCGCCGGGCGATCTCCAGGGCGTCGTGCAGGCGCACCGGGGCGAGGTCGGGCTGGCCGCTGGCCATGGCGATGCGGGCGAGGGCGGAGTGGCACAGCAGGATCGGCATCCAGTCCCGCTCGGGCAGGTGCTCCAGGGCTTGCTGGCAGTGCAGCGCGGCGTCCTGCCCGGGGCGGCCGCGCAGGGCGCCGAGTACGCCGTGCAGGGCCTGCCAGTTGGCCAGCAGCTTGCGGTTGCGGCGGCCGTCGGCCTGGGGCAGGAAGCGGCCGAGCTTGTGGATGCAGTCCTCGGCTTCGTCCAGGCGCCAAGCCAGGAGCAGGGCCCAGGCGTTGAGGGTGAGCAGGCGCGGCGTGCTCTCCAGCAGCAGGGCGGGGAGTCGGCTGCGCCAGGCGAGCAGGTGGGCGAGGTGCTGCTCGCCGGTGAGCCATTCCTGGCCCAGGTGTTCGAGGTAGTTGGCGGCGACTTCCGGTTGCCCGGCGCACAGCGCTTGTTCGATGGCGTCTTCCACCTGGCCGGCGGCGATGAACACCCGGCACGCAGCCAGGTGCAGGTGGGCCGCGGCGGTCGCCGAGATGCGGTTGTGCAGGACCTTGGCCACGGCGGGCAGCACGCGGTACCAGTGGCCGTCCTCGTCCAGCGGCATGCAGAAGGCCTGGCGGGCGAGCAGGCGCGAGAACAGCTCGGCGCCGTCGCTTTCCTCCCACAGCTGGCGGCACAGTTCGGCGGAGACCTTGGGCAGGTGGACCAGCGCGAACAGGCAGCGGGCTTCCTCGTCACCCAGGCGGGCGAGCAGTTCGTGGTCGAGGTATTCCTTGAGCCAGCAATGGCTGGCGGCGGCAGCGGTGCCGGGGCCGTGCGGGTGATTGCGGCTGGACAGCTGCAGGCGGGCGCCGGCGCACCAGCCTTCGCTCTCCTGCCAGAGTTCCTCGCGCTGGGCTTCGCTGGCCTGGGGGGCGAGCTGGTCGACCAGGCGCTCCAGTTCGTCGCGGGTCAGGGCCAGGTGGGTGGCGTCCAGTTCCTGCAGTTCGCCGGCCAGCAGCAGGCGTGGCAGGTTCCAGTCCGGCCGCTGGCGGGCGCTGACCAGCAGCTGCAGGTTGGGCAGGGCGCGGGCGAGCAGTTGGTCGATGCAGGCATCGAGTTCCGCCGGGGGCTGGCTCGGGTAGTCGTCGAGCACCAGCCACAGCGGCTTGCCGCCGCCATCGAGCAGTTGCAGCAGGGCGAGCGGCGCGGGCAGGTCGGGAACCGGGCGCTGCAGGGCGCCGGCGATCTGCGCGAGCAGCTGTTCGGGGTGCAGGGGCTGGCCGGCGAGGTTGAGCCAGAGCACCTGTTCGGGGTCGCGCAGGCCCAGCAGCAATTCGCTGAACAGCACGCTCTTGCCGAAGCCGGCCGGGGCGCAGAGCAGGCGCAGGCGGCTCTGTTCGGCGAGCAGGCGTTCGGTCAGCCGGGGGCGCGGCACATGGGCCGGCGGCAGGCGCGGGATGCTGGGGTGGGGGGCGCGAACGGACGGAACGCCGGAGCTGCTGCGGGGCATGGCGGTTCTCGCGGATGTTGTTGTTATGGGATGAACCGTGGTCATTGAGACTAGACCCAAGGCAGCGGCAGGTGAAGCGCTATGGCCGCGAATGATTGTGCGCCATAACGCAGCCCCGCAATGCACGCGCCCCGGGCATGCCGGGGCGCGCTTGCAGCGGTTGGAGCCTTGGTTCGGTCAGCGGATGCCGGCGTTGCGCAGGGCGGCCGGAGTGTAGTCGGCGCCGCTGGCCTTGAAGCCGAACTCGGTGCCGTGTTTCTCCTCGTTCTTCAGGCCCAGGGCGATGTAGCGGCCGGCGATGATGTCGTACAGGGCTTCCAGGGTGTAGCCGGAGACCTGCTGGCCGTAGTGGTACTCGGCGTGGCCTTCGCCGACGCGCCACAGCTGGCCGCGACCGTCGTAGTGATCGACCAGGGCGACCTGCCAGCTGTCTTCATCGATGTACATGTGGCGCTTGGCGTAGATGTGGCGTTCGCCGGCTTTCAGCGTGGCCTCGACTTCCCAGACGCGGTGCAGCTCGTAGCGGGTCAGGTCCTGGTTGATGTGGCCGGCCTGGACGATGTCCTTGTACTTGAGGGAGGTGGAGTCGAGCTTGTAGCTGTTGTAGGGGATGTACATCTCCTTCTTGCCGATGAGCTTCCAGTCGTAGCGGTCGGGCGCGCCGGAGAACATGTCGAAGTTGTCGGCGGTGCGCATGCCGTCGGCGGCGGTGCCGGGGCCGTCGTAGGCAACCTGCGGCGCCCGGCGCACGCGACGCTGGCCGGCGTTGTAGATCCACGCCAGGCGCGGCTCCTTGACCTGGTCGATGGTCTCGTGGACCAGCAGCACGTTGCCGGCCAGGCGCGAGGGCGCGAGGACCCGCTGCTTGAAGTAGAGGAGGATGTTGGCGGCCTTGTCCTGGTCGAGGTCGCTCATGTCGCCGGGGAAGGCGACTTCGTCCTGGAACTGCACCGGGGAGAAGGAGCCGTTGGTTTGCGGGGTGACCTGCACCACCAGGCGCCGGGCGTTGCCGCCACGGTAGCGGGTGATGTGGTTCCACAGCACCTGGACGCCGTCCTTGGGAATCGGGAAGGCGTAGTAGTGGCTGGCGGCGAAGTTGGACAGGCCGTTGCCGCCGTCCACCGGCTGGGTGTTGAGGGCGCTCTGCTTGGCGGCGGCGTAGATGGCGTCCGGCGCGGCGGCGGTGCGGTGGGTGGTGTAGACCGGGATCTTGTAGGTCTCGGGGTAGCGCTTGAACATCGCCAGCTGGCCTTCGGAGAGCTTGTCCTTGTACTGCGCGGCGTTGGCGGCGGTGATGGTGAACAGCGGTTTCTCGCTGGCGAAGGGGTCGGCGAGGAAGCCGTTGGCGTCGATGGCGGCGGCGTTTTTGGGCAGGCCACCGGTCCATTCGGGGATGCTGCCGTCGGCGTTGCCGGCCTTCTCGGCGCCCAGCGGGGTGAGGCTGGTGCCGAGCTTGGCGGCTTCGTCGGGCGATACCGCGGCCATCACGGTGGCGGCCAGCAGGCTGAGGGCCAGCACACCGCCTTGCAGGATTCTTGTGGTTCTCATTGTGCGAGTCCTATGCGGTCGTTGATCAGAAGTTCAGGCCGAAACTGAGGGCGATGAAGTCGCGGTCAGTGGTGGTGTTGTAGTGGCCGCCGAAGAAGTCGGTGTAGCTGAGGCTGGCGGTGTAGGTGTTCTGGTATTCGGCGTTGAGGCCGAGGCTGATGGCTTTGCTGCCTTCGTTGAAGTTGGGGCCGTAGCCGTCGACGTCATGGGACCAGGCGAGGCTGGGGGTGAGGTTGATGCCGGCGAAGACGTTGCTGTAGTCCAGGGCGGCGCGGGCGCGGTAGCCCCAGGAGCTGCTGGTGTAGAAGCCCTTGTCGTTGCACTCGCGCTGCGCCGGGCTGGTGGCGGTGAGCGCCAGGCAGGTGGCTTGCGAGGAGAGCTGGCCGGGGCCGTAGATCGGGTCGCGGCCGTAGCGCAGCGAGCCCATGTCGTCGTCAAGGCCGCCGATGTGGTTGTAGCCGACCTCGGCCACCAGGGTCAGGCGGCTGGCGCCCATGACCTGGTCGACGAACTGGGTGGCGGTGACCTGGGCCTGGGTGACGGGCTTGCGCTCGTAGCCGTGGAGGATGGCGCCGGCGGTGTTGCTGCCGTGGCCACTCTCGAAGATCGGCGAGGAGGGGACGGCCAGGGCGGCGAAGGACAGGTCGGTGCTGTTGAGCTGCAGCGGCATGTTGGGGCGGAAGCTGAGCTCGCCGGCGACCGAGGTGCCTTCGATGTTGGTCTGGAAGCTCACGCCGTAGAGGCGGATGTCCTCGGGGTATTCGATGAAGTAGCGGGCACCCGGCGCGCCGGGGATGACCGCCAGGCTCGGGGTGGTGGTGCGGATGGTGCTGAACACCGGCCCGCGGCTGTGGTAGTTCATCGCATAGGCACCGAACTCGGTGTCGTTGAACTCCGGCACGAACCAGCGCAGGGCGACGCCGAACTGGCCGCTGTCGCGGGCGTCCTTGTCGCCGGCGCGGGGGATGTAGAGGGTGGCGCCGGTGTTGGTGGAGACGCCGGGCGGCAGGTCGGGGCCGTTGACGATAAGGCGGTCCGTGCAGCCGTCGGCGACCACGTCGGAGGTGGAGAAGAAGGTGCCGCAGTTGTCGGCCACCGTCTGGTCCCATTCCAGCTGGTAGAAGGCTTCGGCCGAGAGGCTGTCGGTCAGGCTCTGGGAGACGTAGATCATGTTGACCGGAATGAGGCCTTCCTTGATCTCCGCCCCGGGGCGGCGGAAGGCGGCGGCGTCGATGGGGTTGATGCTGTTGATCGAGTTGCCGATGAAGGTGCTCTCGCCCCAGCTCACTACCTGCTTGCCGACGCGCACGCTGCCGGGCAGGTCGCCCAGGTTGTAGTTGTGGTAGATGAAGGCGTCGAGGATCTGCGCGCCCGAGGACTTGGCGCCCTCTTTGCGGTTGTGGTCGTCGATGTCGTAGAACTCGCGGTGCTCGTCCTTCAGCTCGAAGTCGTACCAGTATTTGCCGCGGATGAAGACGCCGGTGTCGCCGTACTTCAGTTCGAGGTCATGGATGCCCTTGAAGATCTTCGAGAAGGTCTCGCCCTTCTTGAAGTTGAGGCGGCCGTCGTCGGAGGTGCGCGAGAGCGCTTCGCCACCGCTGGCGGTGGAGATGAATTCCGGGTCCGGCGCGCGGGTGCCCCAGCTCGCGCCGACCGACAGCGATGAGTCGAACTGCGCTTCTATCTCCCCGATGTTGAAGGTGACGGCGTACGAGGGGGCGGTGAATCCCAGTGCCACGGCGGCGGCCAGCGCGTGCGGCCGGAAGATTCCGCGCATTGTTCTTGTTGTCATGCGGCTCTCCAGTGAAGGATGAAGGAGGCCTCATGCTAATCAGCCGAAAGTCTGCCCATAACTGCCTGAACGGGCGATTTCACCCATCACCCGGGTGGGTGATGCCAGCGCTCGCACGGGCCTGTGCGGGGGCTTTTCAGGGCGATGGGGAGCGGGTGGGACGATACGGCCTGGCGGGCTGCTACTTTGCGTGACAGTGGCGGGCGTGTGGACTCAGTCCTGGCCGGCCTGCTGGCGGTAGAGGCGCGCGGCTTCCACCAGCCAGTCGCGGAAGGCGCCCAGGGCGGCGGATTCGACCTTGCGCTCGGGGATGATCAGGTAATAGGCCTTGTCGCTGCGGAAGCTGTGGTCCAGGGCGGCGACCAGGCTGCCGTCGGCCAGTTCGCGCTGGATGAGGAAGGGCGGGATGAGCGCGATGCCCATCTCGTGGGTGGCCGCCTGGGCGAGCATGGAGAAGAGCTCGTAGCGCGGGCCGCTCATGTCACGCGGGACGTTGAGGCCGAGGGAGCCGAACCACTGGCGCCAGGCATAGGGGCGGGTGGTCTGTTGCAGCAACGGAAGGCCGGCGATCTCGCTGGCGCTGAGGCGCTCGCGGCCACCCAGCAGGCGCGGGCTGCACACCGGCACCGAGTGTTCGTGCATGAGGAAGTGGGATTCGGTGCCCGACCAGTCGGCGTCGCCGAAGTAGAGCGCGGCATCGAAGGCGGTGTCGGCGAAGAGGAAGGGACGGGTGCGGTTGGTGAGGTTGACCGTCACTTCCGGGTGCAGGCGCTGGAAATCCGCCAGCCGGGGAACCAGCCATTGCGTGCCGAAGGTGGGCACTACGGCCAGTTCGATGGCCATCGCGCCCTGCTGGCCCATCACGGCGAGGGTGTCGCGCTCCACGGCGTCGAGTTGGGTGGCGATGCGGCGGGAGTAGGCGAGGCCGGCCTCGGTGAGCTTCACGCCACGGCGCGAGCGGCGGAACAGCTCCAGGCCGAGGAATTCCTCCAGCCCGCCGATCTGCCGGCAGATGGCGCTCTGGGTCAGGGCCAGTTCTTCGGCGGCCTTGGTGAAACTCTGGTGCCGCGCGGCGGATTCGAAGGCGATCAAGGCACTGGTGCTGGGGATCTTGCGGCGCATGCTGTACCTCTGCCTCACAATTGAGTGGCGTAAACGGCGGCTCGTGCGATTTCGGAGTGAGAAATTAGCACAAGAGGGTGCGAAATCCTCGTTTGCTCCTGGCGGCCGGCACTGTCTAGGATGAATGCATACGACAAGACGGGCGCGACCCGTTCCGCATCCACCGCTTACCGAGGATTCCTCCATGGCTGCCAAGGCTTCTTTCAACTGGATCGACCCGCTGATGCTGGACCAGCAACTGACGGAAGAGGAGCGCATGGTGCGCGACAGCGCCGAGCAGTTCGCCCAGGACAAGCTGGCTCCCCGTGTGCTGGAAGCCTTCCGCCATGAAAGGACCGACCCGGCGATCTTCCGCGAGATGGGTGAGGTCGGCCTGCTGGGCGCGACCATCCCGGCGGAGTACGGCGGCAGTGGCCTGAACTATGTGTGCTATGGGCTGATCGCCCGCGAGGTGGAGCGCATCGACTCCGGCTACCGCTCGATGATGAGCGTGCAGTCTTCCCTGGTGATGGTGCCGATCAACGAATTCGGCAGCGAGGCGCAGAAGCAGAAGTACCTGCCGAAGCTGGCCAGCGGCGAGTGGATCGGCTGCTTCGGCCTGACCGAGCCGAACCATGGTTCCGACCCGGGTTCGATGATCACCCGCGCGCGCAAGGTGGAGGGCGGCTACCGCCTGACCGGCAGCAAGATGTGGATCACCAACAGCCCGATTGCCGATGTCTTCGTGGTCTGGGGCAAGGACGATGCCGGCGATATCCGTGGCTTCGTGCTGGAGAAGGGCTGGGAAGGCCTGAGCGCGCCGGCCATCCACGGCAAGGTGGGCCTGCGGGCGTCCATCACCGGTGAGATCGTGATGGATAACGTGTTCGTCCCCGAGGAGAACATCTTCCCCGAGGTGCGTGGCCTGAAGGGGCCGTTCACCTGCTTGAACTCTGCCCGCTATGGCATTTCCTGGGGCGCCCTGGGTGCCGCCGAGTTCTGCTGGCACACCGCGCGCCAGTACGTGCTGGACCGCCACCAGTTCGGTCGTCCGCTGGCGGCCAACCAGCTGATCCAGAAGAAGCTGGCCGATATGCAGACCGAGATCACCCTGGCCCTGCAGGGTTGCCTGCGCCTGGGTCGTATGAAGGACGAGGGCACCGCCGCCGTGGAGATCACCTCCATCATGAAGCGCAACAGCTGCGGCAAGGCGCTGGACATCGCCCGCCTGGCCCGCGACATGCTCGGCGGCAACGGGATTTCCGACGAGTTCGGTATCGCCCGTCACCTGGTGAACCTGGAGGTGGTCAACACCTACGAGGGGACCCATGACGTGCACGCGCTGATCCTCGGCCGCGCGCAGACCGGTATCCAGGCGTTCTTCTGATCCGGAGTTGCCACTCCCTCTATATATAGAGGGCGTGGTGCCTGTCCTTCCTTCTCCTTTGGGTGATTCCATGGCCGGTGCCCTTTCGCATATCCGCGTGCTCGATCTTTCCCGTGTGCTGGCCGGGCCCTGGGCCGGGCAGATACTCGCCGACCTCGGCGCCGAGGTGATCAAGGTCGAGCGACCGGGGGCCGGGGACGACACCCGCTCCTGGGGCCCGCCCTATCTGAAGGACGCCGATGGCCGGGATACCAGCGAGGCCGCGTACTTCCTTTCCGCGAACCGCAACAAGCAGTCGGTGACCATCGATTTCACTCAGGAGGAGGGGCAGGCGCTGGTGCGCAAGCTGGCGGCGGAGTCGGACATCCTCATCGAGAACTTCAAGGTGGGCGGGCTGGCGGCCTATGGACTGGACTACGAATCCCTGAAGGCGATCAATCCCCGCCTTATCTATTGCTCCATCACCGGCTTCGGCCAGTTCGGGCCCTACGCCAAGCGCGCGGGCTACGACTTCATGATCCAGGGGCTGGGTGGGCTGATGAGCCTGACCGGGCGTTCGGATGCCGAGGAGGGGGCCGGTCCGGTGAAGGTGGGAGTGGCCCTGACCGATATCCTCACTGGGCTGTATTCCTCCGTCGCCATCCTCGCTGCATTGACCGCGCGCGGGACGACCGGGCGTGGGCAGCACATCGACATGGCGCTGCTGGACGTGCAGGTGGCTTGCCTGGCCAATCAGGCGATGAACTACCTCACCACGGGGAACGCGCCTCGCCGGCTGGGGAATGCGCACCCCAATATCGTGCCGTATCAGGACTTCCCCACCGCAGACGGGGATTTCATCCTCACCGTCGGCAACGATGGGCAGTTCCGCAAGTTCTGCGAGGTCGCCGGCCACCGGGAGTGGGCCGACGACCCGCGTTTTTCTTCCAACAAGGCGCGGGTGGCGAACCGGGCCGAGCTGATCCCGCTGATCCGCCAGGCCACCGTGTTCAAGACCACGGCCGAGTGGGTGGCGGCGCTGGAGGAGGTTGGCGTGCCCTGTGGGCCGATCAACGACCTGGCGGCGGTGTTCGAGGATCCCCAGGTGCTGGCCCGTGGCTTGAAGGTGGAGCTGCCGCACGCGCTGTCGGGGCTGGTGGCCCAGGTGGCGAGTCCGCTGCGGTTGTCTGACACCCCTGTCGAATACCGTCTCGCACCGCCGCGCTTGGGCGAACACACCGATGAGGTGCTCGCGCGGGTACTGGGGCTGGACGGCGGCGCTATAGCCACGCTGCGCGACAAGCAGGTTATCTGATCCCTTCTATATATAGAGGGAAAGGGGATTCCTGACCGTTTGAACAAAAGATTCAGCTTTTTTCAAAATGGGGGTTTACACCCATCCCCGCTCATGTAGAATGCGCGCCTCGCTGAAGCGGAAAGCTCCGCCGAAGCGAGTAAGTTGTTGAAACGAAAAGAAATTTTCCAAAAACAACTTGACGCGGTACTGGGGTGATGTAGAATGCGCCCCTCGCTGAAGAAGACGAAGTCAACTGAAGCGCAAGTCGTTGAGTAGAAAGAAAAAATTCTTCGAAAAACAGCTTGACAGAAAGAAAGGCTGCTGTAGAATGCGCGGCCTCGGTTGAGACGAAAGACTTGATCGAAATTGCTCTTTAACAACTTGAATCAAGCAATTCGTGTGGGTGCTTGTGATGTAAGACTGGTAGTCGACTGATTATCAGCAACACAAGTAACACTCGTGAATTCGAGAGTTTACTTGCGATTGCTGAGCCAAGTTTAGGGTTTTCTCAAAACCCAAGCAGTATTGAACTGAAGAGTTTGATCATGGCTCAGATTGAACGCTGGCGGCAGGCCTAACACATGCAAGTCGAGCGGATGAGTGG
>NZ_QKRU01000055.1:0-49448 GCF_003234055.1 Pseudomonas sp. 57B-090624 | reverse complement strand
CCACCACCGCCCATCAAGCGGCGACCCCCGTTCGCCCCGAGGAAAGGACATCGCCATGACCCGTTCCCCCTTGCCCCTTTTCGCCACCCTGCTGCTGATCCTGAGTCCGACCACCCAGGCCACGCAGCCGGAACTCATGCCCTACCTGCCGCAACGGACACTGGAGCTCGCGGAGTATCTGCCACCGCCGCCACCCGCCGGCACCGCCGACGACCGGCTCGACCTCGATACCGTGCTGCTCGTCCAGCGCGAGCGCACCCCGCAGCAGGTGGAGCAGGCCAAGCGCGACGACCACCTCGACGACGCGGCCTTCCCCTTCGCCCAGGGCATCCTCGGGGCGGCGTTCACCGTCGAGCGGCACCCGCAGACCGCGCACTTCTTCCGCCGCGTGCTGGTGGACCTGGAGCAGACGCTGATGCCCGCCAAGCACCACTTCGCCCGCCCCCGCCCCTACGAACTCAGCCAGGAGGTGAAGCCGATACTGCCGCCCCCCATGGGCGAGTCCTACCCCAGCGGCCACACCATGGACGCCTACCTCACCGCCATCCTGCTGGCCAAGATGGTGCCGGAGCACCGCGCCGAACTCTTCGCCCGGGCCGCAGCCGCCGCGCAAAGCCGCGTGGTGGCGGGCGTGCACTACCCCACCGACCTGGAAGGCGGGCGCATATCCGCGGCGGTACTCGCCAACGAACTGCTGAAGAACCCCGGCGCCCTGCGTGACTTCGAGCACGCCCGGCGCGAGGTGAGAAGCAACCTCGCCCTGGAGTGACGCCCACCCGGGCCGCGGAGGGTGACGCCGCGGCCCGCCATGGAAGGCACCACCCGACGCAGGGAGCCGTAGCCTCGGTAAGAAGGAGCGACACCATGTTCGTGAATCGCCTCGCCCTCCCCCTCTGCCTGCCACTGTTGACTGCCCTCGCCTGCCACAACCAGGCGCAGGAGACCTCCTGGAGCGACGTCCTCGCCCAGGGCGACGCCCGCCTGTTCTTCGACAACCAGTACTTTGCCCGCGACTTTCGCGACGGCCCGAACAACGCCGGGCGCAACCGCTACAAACCCCGCGACGAACGCAACGGCTACCGCCAGGAATGGGGGCAATCCGTACAACTGCATTACCACTCGGGCTTCACGCCCGGTCTCATCGGCGTGGGTGTCGATGCCTTCGCCATGGCCGCGTTCAAGCTCGACAGCGGCGGCGGGCGCACCGGCACGGGCACCCTGGCAGTGGACGGCCAGGGCCACCCGCGAGACAGCCACGGCAAGGCCGGCGGCGCCTTCAAGCTGAAAATCGCCGATGCGCAGCTCAGGTACGGCAACTTCAGCACCCAGGCGCCCGTGCTGGCGGCGGACAACAGCCGGATCATTCCCGGCATGGCCCACGGCCTGCACCTGCAGGGTGACTGGGCCGGGCTGAAACTGGAGGCGGCGCGCTTCACCGCGCTGTCCGGCCCCACCGAGAGCAAGAGCCGTGGTGCCATCTCAACGGTGTACGGGCGGCCGGAGCGGCACGGCATCGATATCCACGGCGCCAGCTACCTGGGCGCCAGTCATCGAGGCGGGCCCTGGAGCCTCTCCTACTACCTGGCGCAGCTGGAGGACGTCTGGACCCAGCACTACCTGCACCTGGGCCATGAACGGGCGCTGGGCGCAGGCACCCTGAGCAACAGCTTCGACCTCTACCGCACCCGCGACAGTGGCGACTCGCTGTTCGGCCCCATCGACAACCTGATCGGCTCCCACGCCATCGCCTACCGCCAGGGCCCGCAGCGCCTGACCCTGGCCTACCAGCGCAACGTCTCGGACACGCCCTTCGACTACATCGGCTTCGGTGATGGGCAGAGCAGCCAGTCGATCGTCCTGGCCAACGCCGCCGCGTATTCGGACTTCAACGGCCCTCGCGAGCGCTCCTGGCAGCTTCGCTATGACCAGCGCCTGAACTGGCTGGGCCTGCCCGAGCTGAACCTGGCCCTGCGCTACCAGCGGGGTTGGGGCGCAGACGGCAGCCATGCCCCCGGCCACAGCATCTACCACGGGCTCTACGGTCGCGACGGCAAGCACCACGAGCTGGACCTGGACCTCGGCTACACCTTCTCCCGTGGCCCGCTGAAGAACCTGCACCTGCGCGCCACGCAGATCTGGCACCGCAGCAACCGCGCCTACGCGGACGCCTCCATCGACCAGACGCGCCTGCGCATCCAATACCCGCTGGAGCTGTTCTAGTCCCGCGCCGCCCGCTTCAGTGGCGCAGCGGGCGGTGCGCACCTCAAGGCTGCAGCGCCAGGTAGCGCGCCACCAGCGCCACGCCGCTGCACAGCACCAGCCAGGTGACCAGCCGCACGAAGGCCTCGCGGGAGAGGCGCAAGGTCAGGCGCCGGCCTGTCCACAGCCCCAGCGCCATGGCCGGCAGCAGGCTCAGGGCGAGCAGCAGGATCTGCCAGTCGGCGTAGAGCCCGGCCAGGACGAACAGCCCCAGGCGCACCAGGGTGCTGCAGCCGATCAACGCGCTCTGGGTGGCGCGGATCTGCTCCTTCTCGGGCAGACGGCCGCTGAGGTACAGCGCATAGAGGAAGCCGCCGCTACCGAACAGCGCCCCGAGGGTGCCGCCGAAGACACCGAAGGGCACCCCCCAGAGGGGCTTCATCGGTGCCTGGCGCACCGGCTGCAGGAACAGCGACCAGATGGCATAGGCGCAGACGAACAGGCCGAACAGCAGCATCAGCAGTTCGGCATCCAGGTTCACCAGCCCGTAGGCACCGACGGCGCAGCCCAGCGCCATGCAGGGCAACAGCCGGCGCAGCTCGCTCCCAGCCACCGCCTGGCGCGCCGTAAACCAGCTGCCGGCGGATGCGACGAAATCCAGCAGCACCAGCAGCGCAATGATCCGCGCCATGGGCAGGCTGCTCACCAGCAACGGCCCGGCCACCAGTGCCGTGCCGAAGCCGGCGATGCCGAACACCACATAGGCCAGGGCGATGGCGCCGGCGATGAGCAACCAGTCGGTGGGCGAAAACGACAGCAGGGCGAACAGGCTTTCGACACTCATGGAACGGCGCTCGGCAGGGGAAGGCCTCCAATCTAGCGAGCGCGGCGGGCACGGGACCAATACAATCCACGCCCTCATCCCATCTCCAAAAAGCATGGCAGGAGCCCCCGTGATCTCATTACGACAACTGCGCACCTTCATCGCGATCGTCGAGAGCGGCAGCTTCAGCCGTGCCGCAGAACGCCTGTTCATCGCCCAGTCGGCCCTCAGCCGGCAGATGCGCGAGCTGGAGACCCACCTGGCCACCCCCCTGCTAGAGCGCGGCCCCCGCCAGGTCGAGCTGACACCGGCAGGGCGCGCCTTCCACCCAATGGCGCAACGGCTGCTGCAGGACCTGGAAGCCGCCGCCGACCTGGCCCGCCAGGTCGGCCAGGGCCAGCACGGCACCCTGCGCCTCAGCCATTCCAGCTCGGTGCCCCTGGCCGCGCCGCTGCAGGCGCCCCTGCGCAGCTACCTGGACCTGCACCCGGGGGTGAACCTGGACATCGTCCAGCAATCCTCCGAGCAACAGCTGGCCGACCTGCAGGAAGGCCGCCTGGATGTGTGCCTGCTGCGCCTGCCGGTGCTGCGCCAGTACCCCGGGCTCGCCCTGCAGCCGCTATACCGTGAAGCCCTGCTGCTCGCCGTCGCCGCCGACCACCCGCTGGCCGCCGAGGAACGACCGGTCGCCCTCGCCCGCCTGGCGGACGAACCCTTCGTCTCGGTGCCGCACATGCAGCGCGGCGGCCTGAGCTACCGCGCCGCCGAGCTGTGCCTGCGCCAGGGCTTCTTTCCCCGTGCGGCCCGCGCCGTGTCGCGCAAGACCAGCCAGCTGCAGCTGATCGAAGCCGGTATCGGCGTCGCCCTGGTGCCGGCCTCGATGCGCGCCATCGCGCCTGCCGGGGTGCGCTTCCTGGCGCTGGCCGATGCCGACTGCGACAGCCAGGTCGCCCTGGCCTGGCGCCACGATGGCACGCCCCTGAGCCAGGGCCTGGTGGAGCACTTCTGCCAGCAACTGGGCGCAGGCTGACCCCGCGGCTTTGTCTGCGTCGCTGTTGGGGTTCTAAAGCAAACGCTTAAGTAAGGTGGCTTCCGGGCATTTATGGACCTGTGCCACCTCCACCGCATGGGTTTCGCTTCGCTCTACGCCATCCTACGAAAGCTGCCGCCATACGGAACCGACTCCGTCGCCTCGCGGTTGACGCCCGCCGACTGGCGGTTAAGCTGCGCGCCCCTGATCCCCCGGAGCCCCGTGTGGAAACCCGTCAACTGATCCTCGTCCCGCAGATCTCCAGCGTGCCCGGCCATCACGCCCTGGCAGGCCGCATGCTGCGCTGGCTGGTCCGCCAGGACGTGGTCGAGGCCCTGCCCAGTGCCTTCGCCCGCGGCGGCAACCGCATGGTCCACGCCCTCGCGCCGGGGGCCCGCAAGGTCGCCGAACACCCCGCGCATGTGCCGCTGGGCCAGCCGCGCACCGGCCTGGAGATCGTCGACAAGCGCTGCATCTATACCCCCGCACGCGGCTTTCTCGGCGAGGCCGGCTGCCCGGACTGCCGCCGCGAGATCGGCGAGCCGCTGTTCGAGAGCCTGGAGAACTGGTGGCCGGGCGAGACCGACAACTTCACCTGCCCAGAATGCGGCTTCGAGGACGACATCAACGGCTTCCTCTTCCTCCAGCCCTGTGGCTTCTCCAACCTGGCGTTCATCTTCAACGGCTGCACCGAGGCCGGCTTCGATCGCGCCTTCCTCGCCGCCTTCGCCGATCGCCTCGGCTACCCCGTGCGCGTGGTGCGGGTGGAAGACTGAACCGCGCGCATTGAGCGCGGACCTTCGCCGCCCGTATCATGCCGTCCATGTTCAAAGACCCCTTCCAACGGCTCGGCCTCGACCGCGAGGTGCTGACCGTCAGCCAGCTCAACCAGCGTGCCCGCCATCTGCTGGAGGACGTGTTCCCCCAGGTCTGGGTGGAGGGCGAGATCTCCAACCTGGCCAAGCCCGCTTCCGGCCACCTCTACTTCACCCTCAAGGACAGCCAGGCCCAGGTGCGCTGCGCGCTGTTCCGGCAGAACGCCGCCAAGGTGCGCCAGGCGCTGCGTGACGGCCTCGCGGTGAAGGTGCGCGGCAAGGTCTCGCTGTTCGAGGGCCGTGGCGACTACCAGTTGATCGCCGACGCCGTGGAGCCCGCCGGCGACGGCGCCCTGCGCCTGGCCTTCGAGGCATTGAAGGAAAAGCTCGCCGCCGAAGGCCTGTTCGACGCCGGTTCCAAGCGCCCGCTGCCTGCCCACCCGCAGCGCATCGGCATCGTCAGCTCGCCCACGGGCGCTGTGATCCGCGACATCATCAGCGTGTTCCGCCGCCGCGCCCCGCAGGTGGAACTGACCCTGGTGCCCACCGCCGTGCAGGGCCGCGAGGCCACCGCGCAGATCGTCCGTGCCATCGAGCGGGCCGATGCCCAGGGCTTCGACGCGCTGATCCTGGCCCGGGGCGGCGGCTCGCTGGAAGACCTCTGGTGCTTCAACGAGGAAGCCGTGGCCCGCGCCGTGGCGGCCTGCCAGACGCCCATCGTCAGCGCCGTGGGCCATGAGACGGACGTGTCCATCGCCGACTTCGTCGCCGACGTCCGCGCGCCCACGCCCTCCGCCGCCGCCGAACTCCTGGCCCCGGATTCCAGCAGCCTGCGCCAGCGCCTGGACAGCCTGCAGCGGCGCCTGGTGCTGCGCATGCAGCAGCAGATCGCCCATCACCACCTGCGCGTCGAGGGCCTGACCCGCCGCCTGCGCCACCCCGGTGAACGGCTGCGCCAGCAGGCCCAGCGCCTCGACGACCTGGAGATGCGCCTGCAACGCGCCCTCGATCGCCAGCTGAGCACCCGCCGGGAACGCTTCGCGCGCCTGGAAACCCGCCTGGCCGCGCAACATCCGGGCCGGGCCCTGAGCCTGCTGCGCCAGCGCCTGGACAGCCTCGCCGCGCGGCTGCCCCGGGCCATGCAGGAAGGCCTCAAGGAGCGCCGCCTGCAATTGCAGAGCCAGGTGCAGACGCTCAATGTCGTCAGCCCGCTGGCGACGCTCGGCCGGGGCTACAGCATCCTCCTCGACGAGCGCGGCCAGGCCATCCGCAACGCCGCCCAGACCCGCCCCGGCCAGCGCCTCAAGGCCCGCCTGGGCGAGGGCGAGCTCGACGTGCGGGTCGAAGACAACCACCTCACCCCGGTCACCCTTTCCCTGCTGGATTGACAGATGCGCCTGCTGCTCGCCCTGCTCCTCGCCGTCACCCTCCCCGCCCAGGCCGAAGGCTTCATCAGCCGCCTGCTGCACAAACCGGTGCCCGGCGGCGTCGCCGTGGTGCAGCTGGGCCAGGGCGCCCAGGCACCGACGGTGCGCTTCCAGGACAAGCCGGTGCTGGTGGTCAAGGAGGAAGGCCGCGACTGGATCGCCATCGTCGGCATCCCCCTCGGTACCCCCGCCGGCACCCAGCAGGTGCAGGTGAGCGATGGCCGCAGCCTGGCCTTCAGCGTCGGCAAGAAGCATTACAAGGAACAGCGCATCACCCTGAAGAACACCCGCCAGGTGAACCCGCTGCCCGAGGACCTCAAGCGCATCGACCGCGAACTGGCCGAGCAGACCCGCGCCTACCGCAGCTTCACCCCGGGCACGCCGAGCAACCTGCTGTTCGACAAGCCGGTGAACGGGCCGTTATCCAGCCCCTTCGGCCTGCGCCGGTTCTTCAACGGCGAGGAGCGCAACCCGCATTCGGGCCTGGACTTCGCCGTGGGTGCCGGCACGCCGATCAAGGCCCCGGCGGCGGGCAAGGTGGTGCTCATCGGCGACTATTTCTTCAACGGCAAGACGGTGTTCGTCGACCATGGCCAGGGGCTGATCAGCATGTTCTGCCACATGTCGAAGGTGGACGTGAAACTCGGCCAGCAGCTGCCGCGCGGCGCCGTGGTCGGGCGTGTCGGCGCCACCGGCCGGGCCACCGGGCCGCACATGCACTGGAACGTCAGCCTCAACGACACGCGCGTCGACCCGGCCATCTTCATCGGCGCCTTCAAGCCCTGACGACGGGCACGGGGTCGCCCGAGTCCGGCGCCGCCGTACAACTCCCCTTACAGACGTCGCCTGGGCCGTGCGGCGCATTTTTGCTAAGGTCCGCCAGCTTCGGAGGCCCGCCGCAACGGCCGGCCCGATCCCACCGCTGACATGGAGCCGCATATGCCCCACGAGCTGGCAACCTGGATGGACTGGCTGAAGGGCCACCCCGAACTCCTCACCCTCTGCGCATCCACCCTGCTGGTGCTCGGTGCCTGGCTGGCCAACTGGATGGTCAAGCGCATCCTCGTGCGCGGGCTCTATCGCCTGGTCGCCACCGGCCTCAACGGCGGTGCCAAGCTGCAGGACCACGGCCTGATCAAGCGCCTGGCCAACGTGGTACCGGCCCTGGTGCTGGCCAGCGGGGTCAAGGTCATCCCGGGCCTGCCGACGTCCCTGGTGACGGTGGTCACCAATGTCTGCGCCGCCTTCATCATCCTCACCCTCGCGCTGGCCCTGAGCGCGGTGCTGGATATCGTCAACGGCCTCTACCAGCGCCGCCCCGACGCCCACCTGCGGCCGATCAAGGGCTACCTGCAGGTGCTGAAGATCGCCGTGTTCGCCATCGCCGCCATCCTCATGGTGGCCAGCCTGATCGACCGCTCGCCGCTGATCCTGCTCTCCGGCCTCGGCGCCATGGCCGCGGTGCTGATGCTGATCTTCCAGGACACCCTGCTGTCGCTGGTGGCCAGCGTGCAGATCACCTCCAACGACATCATCCGCGTCGGCGACTGGGTGGAGATGCCCCAGCTCAACGCCGACGGTGACGTGATCGACATCGCCCTGCACACGGTGAAGGTGCAGAACTGGGACAAGACCATCACCACCATCCCCACCAAGCGCTTCATCACCGACTCGTTCAAGAACTGGCGCGGCATGCAGGAATCCGGCGGCCGACGCATCAAGCGCAGCCTGTTCCTGGACCAGAACAGCGTGCATTTCCTCGATGCCGACGACCTGGCCCGGCTGCACCGCTTCCGCCTGCTCGACGGCTACCTCAAGGCCAAGGAGAGCGAGCTGCTCAGCTGGAACGCGCAACTGGACGAATCCAGCCGTCTGCCGATCAACAGCCGTCAGTTGACCAACATCGGCACCTTCCGCGCCTACGTGGAGAACTACCTGCGCCACAGCGGCGACATCCGCCAGGACATGACCCTGCTGGTGCGGCAGATGGCGCCCACCGCCGACGGCCTGCCGCTGGAGCTCTACTGCTTCACCGCCACCACCGCCTGGGCGCGCTACGAGGCCATCCAGTCGGACATCTTCGACCACCTGCTGGCGATCCTCCCGGAGTTCGGCCTGCGCGTGTTCCAGCACCCGAGCGGAGCCGACATGCGCGAGCTGCGGCTGCCCGCGCAACCGCCACAGGCCACGCCCGCCGCAGCCCTGGACCACTCGTCGGGCTGAAACCGGAGCGGCATCAAGAAGCCAGTACGCCCGCCGATGCAGTGTCGATACCGGAATTTCCGGTAGTGCGAGCGAGAGACAGGATGCTGACGGTCAACACCAACATCGCCTCCTCGTTCACGCGAAGACAGTTGAGCACCACGGACAATGCACTGGGCAAGACCTTGCAGCGCCTGTCGACCGGCCAGCGCATCAACAGCGCCAAGGACGATGCCGCCGGCCTGCAGATCTCCAATGCCCTGACATCCCAGGTGCGCGGGCTCAACGTCGCCACGCGGAACGCGAATGACGGCATGTCGATGCTGCAGGTGGGAGAAGGTGCGCTGCAAAGCGTGACTTCCGCGCTGCAGCGCATCCGCACGCTCGGCCTGCAGGCCATGAACGGCTCCAACTCCGAGACCGACCGCGCCGCACTGAACCAGGAGGCCCAGAAACTCCTGGAGGAGATCAACCGGGTCAACGAGACCACCACCTTCGGCGGCCGCAAGATCTTCAGCCAGGACAGCGGCTCGCAGCTGGGCAAGCTCGACGAACGCGCGGTGCTCAATTCGCTCAAGGGCTTCTGGATCAGCGAGGGCGAGCAGCGCGTCTTCGACGCCTACGGGATCAAGGCCGACGGCGCCACGCTGAAGATAACCCTGAGCAACGACCCGTCCAGCACCACACTGGCCTCGGTCGCCGGCACCCCCGGCGCCGGTGGCAAGTACTACAACCAGGTGCTCGACGTGAACATGGCCTACTTCGATGGGTCGAGCCTGCCCAACGGCGGCAGCAACCCCGGCCAGTACACCGACCGCGTCCTCGCCCACGAGATGACCCACGCGGTGATGGGCCGGGCGATGAACTTCAACGCCCTGCCCGGCTGGTTCAAGGAAGGCACGGCGGAGGCGGTGCAGGGTGCCGACGAGCGCCTGCGCGGCGACATCGCCGCCAGCAGCATCGGCGCAGTGGTCGGTGCCTTCGGCGGCATCGGCAGCAGCGCCGGCTACTCTGCCTCCTATGCCGCCGTGCGCTACATGCACGCGGAGATCAAGGCCGCCGGCGGCAACGGCATCAGGGACGTGATGCAGTACCTGGCCGGCCACGCCAACTCCACCCTCGACGACGCCCTGGCCAATGCCAGCCGTGGCGCCTTTGCCAGCGCCGCCGACTTCGGCACCCAGTTCTCCGCCAATGGCGCGGCCTTCATCGCCGGGATGGACCTGACCAACGAGGACACCGGCGCCATCGGCGGCTTCGATGCCGACGGCGGCGATGTGTTCACTGCCGAGGACGTGTTGCCCAACCGCGGCACCGGCACACCCGGTTCCCTGGGCTTCAAGCTGGAAGAGCCCAAGCTGTTCGATGCCAATGCCACCGGTGGAGGCGTGCAGACCTCGCTGCAGGTCGGCGCCAACGCCTGGGAAACCATCGACGTCGGCCTTGCCTCCTTCAACACCGGGGCGATGGCGCTGAACAACGTCAACCTGATCAAGACCCCGGGCCTCGCGGTGATGGACATCGACGACGCGCTCGCCTACGTGGACCGCCAGCGCGCGTACATGGGCGCCATCCAGAACCGCCTGGACAACACGGTCAGCAACCTGCAGAACATCGCCGAGAACGCCAGCGCCAGCCGCTCGCGCATCACCGACGCCGACTTCGCCGCCGAGTCGGCCACCCTCGCCTCCAAGCAGATCCTCCGGCAGGCGGCGCAGAGCATGCTGGTGCAGGCCAACCAGCAGCCACAGGCCGTGCTCTCGCTCCTGGGCTGACGCGCAATTCCCGCCACATTTCGCCGCCAGTCGAGCAAAAAACCATCGCCCAGGAGCATCCAGCGCACGAAATCATCAATTTCTCGACAAGCCTTGCCATATTCAACCCAAGCCAATAGGGTTGTCGGCATGAAAACCGCTCACACCCTCATCCTCCTGCGTCAACACGCCTGCCTACGCCTGGTCAGCCCACGACTGCGTAGCTGAATCGCGACGCCCCGCTCCACCCCGCATTTCATTTGGCCGGCCGCCGTCATCAGGCCCATCAGAACAAGGATTGCCCCATGAGCATGCTCAACGACCCGTCTCGCAAATACCGCGCCTTCCCCGCCATCGACCTGCCCGACCGCACCTGGCCATCGAAGACCATCACCGAGGTGCCGATCTGGTGCAGCTCCGACCTGCGCGACGGCAACCAGTCGCTGATCGAGCCGATGGACGCGCAGAAGAAGATGCGCTTCTTCAAGACGCTGGTGCAGGTCGGCCTGAAGGAAATCGAGGTGGCCTTCCCCTCCGCCTCGCAGACCGACTTCGACTTCGTCCGCGAGCTGATCGAGAACGGCCATATTCCCGATGACGTGACCATCCAGGTGCTGACCCAGGCCCGCGAAGACCTGATCACCCGCACCTTCGAATCCCTCAAGGGCGCGAAGAAGGCCATCGTCCACGTCTATAACGCCACCGCGCCGTCCTTCCGCCGCATCGTCTTCAACCAGGACCGCCAGGGCGTGATCGACATCGCCACCGGCGCCGCGCGCCTGATCAAGCAGCTGGCCGCCAGGCAGCCGGAAACCCAGTGGACCTTCCAGTACTCGCCGGAAATCTTCAGCTCCACCGAGCAGGACTTCTCCCTGGCGGTGTGCAACGCGGTGATCGACGTCTGGGAACCGACCCCGACCAACAAGATCATCCTCAACCTGCCCGCCACCGTTGAGTGCGCCACGCCGAACGTCTACGCCGACCAGATCGAATGGTTCGGTCGCCACATCAACAAGCGCGACAGCGTGATCATCAGCCTGCACACCCACAACGACCGTGGCACCGGCGTGGCCGCCACCGAACTGGGCCTGATGGCCGGTGCCGACCGCGTCGAAGGCTGCCTGTTCGGCAACGGCGAGCGCACCGGCAACGTCGACCTGGTGACCCTGGCGCTGAACATGTACACCCAGGGCCTGCACCCGCAACTGGACTTCTCCGACATCGACGCCGTGCGCAAGGTGGTCGAGGAGTGCAACCAGCTGCCGGTCCACCCGCGCCACCCCTATGTGGGCGACCTGGTGCACACCGCCTTCTCCGGCTCCCACCAGGACGCCATCCGCAAGGGCTTCGCCCAGCAGAAGGAAGACGGTGTCTGGGAAGTGCCCTACCTGCCGATCGACCCGGCCGACATCGGCCGCAGCTACGAGGCGGTGATCCGCGTCAACAGCCAGTCGGGCAAGGGCGGCATCACCTTCCTGCTGGAGCAGGAATACGGCATCAGCCTGCCACGCCGCATGCAGATCGAGTTCAGCCAGGTGGTGCAGCGCGAGACCGATCGCCTCGGCCTCGAAATGACCGCCGAGCAGATCTACAAGCTGCTCGACAGCGAGTACCTGCAGGCCACCACGCCCTACACCCTGAAAGGCCATCGCCTGCAGGAAGAGAACGGCACCAGCGCGGTGGACATCGAAGTCCAGGTCAAGGGCGAGACCCAGCACCTGCGCGGCATGGGCAAGGGCCCGCTGGAAGCCCTGGTGGCCAGCCTGCCGGTGAAGGTCGAGATCATGGACTACTCCGAGCACGCCATCGGTGGCGGCGCCAACGCCAGGGCGGCCGCCTATATCGAGCTGCGCCTGGAAGGAGGCCGCGCGCTGCACGGCATCGGCATCGACGAGAACATTACCACCGCCAGCTTCCGCGCCCTGTTCAGTGCCCTCAACCGCGCCCTGAGCCAGACCGAAGCCGAAGCGGCCTGAGGTTCGCTACGAAAAAGAAAACCCCGCCTCGGCGGGGTTTTTCCTTTGTGGCAGGACGAATGTCGGCTACCCCTGCTGCTGCCAGTGGCAGCGGCCCCAGGCGCACATCGCCTCCAGCACCGGCTGCAGGCTCGCGCCGTGCTCGGTGAGGCGGTACTCCACTCGCGGCGGCACCTCGGCGAACACGGTGCGCGAGAGCACGCCGTCATGCTCCAGCTCGCGCAGCTGCTGGGTCAGCATCTTCTCGGTGATGCCCGGCACGCGGCGCTTGAGCTCGGAGAAACGCAGCGCCTCCTTCATCAGGTGATACACCAGCAGTGACTTCCACTTGCCGCCGATCACGTCCAGCGTCACCTCCACCGGCGTGTTGTAGACCTTGTCGCCCGAAACCAGGCGCTTGGTTTCGGTGGTGATCGGCTCGTGCTCGCTCATATTGCTTACCCATCAGTAAGTGACTGCCAGAATCGTACGTACTTGTCAGCGAGATTGCCACCGGCATAATCGACCGCCACATTCATGCCGAATGCAGCCGATGGAGATCGCACCGATGACCACACGCAACCTGTTCCAGCCCACCCAACTGGGTAGCCTCCAGCTTCCCAACGCGGTGGTGATGGCCCCCCTCACCCGCCAGCGCAGCCTGCAACCCGGCAACATCCCCAGCGAACTCAACGCCACCTATTACGCCCAGCGTGCCAGCGCCGGCCTGATCATCAGCGAGGCCACCCAGGTCTGCCCCGAAGGCCAGGGCTACGCCTGGACTCCCGGCATCCACAGCGCCGAGCAGGTCGAGGGCTGGAAGAAGGTCACCCGGGCGGTGCACGACAAGGGCGGTCGCATCGTCCTGCAGCTCTGGCACGTGGGGCGCATCTCCCACCCGCTGCTGCAGCCGGGCGGCGTCGATCCCGTCGCCCCGTCCGCCATCCAGGCCAAGGCCGACTGCTACGTGCAGGAAGCCGATGGCAGCCACCATCGCGAACCCACCGCCAAGCCCCGCGCCCTGGCGCTCGATGAAATCCCCGGCGTGGTCGCCGCCTACGCACAGGGTGCGGCCAACGCCCTGCGTGCCGGTTTCGACGGCGTCGAAGTGCACGCGGCCAACGGCTACCTGCTGGACCAGTTCCTCTGCTCCGGCAGCAACCAGCGCACCGACGCCTACGGCGGCTCGGCGGCCAACCGCGCGCGCCTGGTACTGCAAGTGATCGACGCCGTGATCGCCACCACCGGCGACAGCGGCCGCGTGGGCGTGCGCATCTCGCCGATGGGCACCTTCGGCGACATCAGCGACGCCAACCCGCGCGAAACCTTCGGCTACTTGGTGGAGCAACTGAACAGCCGCAACCTCGCCTACCTGCACATCAACAAGCCGGACTGGCTGGGCGGCACCTTCGAGGGCTTCGACGACCTGCTGCGCGAACTGCGCGACCGCTACCAGGGCAGGATCATCCTCGCCGGCGGCCTGGACAGCGGCAGCGCCGAGCAGGCCCTGGCCAGCGGCCTCGCCGATGCCGTGGCCTTTGGCCGGCCCTACATCGCCAACCCCGACCTGGTCGAGCGCTTGCGCCAGGGCGCCCCTCTCAACCAGCCGGACGCCAACACCTTCTACGGTGGCGCCGAAGCCGGCTACACCGACTACCCGACCCTGGGTTGACAGGCGCAGAAACGAAAACGCCGGGCATCGCCCGGCGTATTTCATGGCAGCGGCTCAGACGAGCCCGAACAGCAGCAGGATCGGCACCATGGCGACGATGAACGCCAGCATGAACAGCAGCCCGACCCCTACGCCCCGCCACAACGAGAAGAACGCGCCATTGGCAGCCTTGTGCCGGTCCAGTTGCGTGCCGAACAACTGCCGCGCATAGGCATTCATCGCCATCACCTGGACCACGCCGAAGACGATGGCGGGGACGTTCTCCGGCAACAGGGCACCCGCGATGATTATCGCGATGAAGAAGCCGATCGAGACGGCCCACAGCTTCCCGGTCTCGCCACCCCGGCCCATGGCCTTGAGATTGGCGGCGGTGACATAGGCCCCGGCCAGTGGCGTGCCGAAGAAGGTGGCCAGGCCGACGCCAGGGATGCTGTAAAGGCGCAGGTGCTCGGTGCCGGTCGCCGGTACGAGCAGTTCGGCGGAGGGGGTCTGGAAGGGATTTTCGGCTTCCGTGCTCATGTCAGGCTCCTTGAGGCAACGCAGAAGAGGGATGCAGGACCGCCATGATACGGAGCCGCCCGGCAACGGGCGACCCCGCATGATTGACGGCCGGCGGCAGCTGGCCGCCACGCCCGTCAGTTACAGGTGCCCTCGTCGCGCCAGACCTTGCCGCTACCGTCCGCGCCGGTGAACTCCGGCTTGCCCGGCTCGGAGCCACGGTTCCACCAGCGTGCGGTATAGAGACGGCCCTTGTGGGTCGCCTGGCCACCTTCCCAATAAGCCTCATCGGCGCTCCAGGGCTTGGCGCAGCCGCCCGTACCCGGCTGCTCGGGGACCTGGGCGCCGACCTTCACTTCGTGGGTGCGCGTGGCCTCTTTCTGCCCATTGCTCAAGGTCAGGGTGAAGCGGTAAGCCACCTCCCTTTCCTGGGGCGGGGCCACGAACGTCAGGTTGGCGCCACTGGCCTTGAACGGAACCTGCGGGCTTGCCCCCCAGCGGTAGGTCAACGGCAGACCGCCCGGATCGGTCGAGGCGGCGGCACTCAGGCGGACCTCGCCGCCGGCGATGGCCGTGGAAGGACCGGAAATGTGCGCCACAGGCGGCAGGACTACGGGTGGGTTCTCCGGTGTCTCGGTGCTGGCGCCACCGCAAGCGCCCAGGTCGCGCCAGACCTTGCCGCTGCCATCCAGCCCGGTAAACGCCGGGTCACCCGGCTCGTTACCCCGGGTCCACCAGCGCGCCTCGTAGGTGCGCCCCTTCCTCTGCACCTTGCTGCCCGACACGTAGTCGGATGTCGCGCTCCACGCGGGATGGCAGGTCGGTGAACCCGCGATGCCGGCCTTCACCAGTACCGGGTGGGTCTTGCGCACCGTGTGCGTGCCGTTGCTCACGGCCAGCTCGAAGGTGTAGCGGGTGTCCCTGTCGAGCGCCGGCGCCTTGAAGGAAACCCGGGGGCCGTCGTAGCTGAAGTCCAGCCTGGGCGAGGCCGACCAGGTGTAGCTGAGCACGCTGCCTTGCGGGTCGCTGGAGGCGGAGGCGTCCAGCCGGACCGTGTCACCGGCGCTGGCGGAGGCTGGGCCGGCGATCTGGGCTACCGGCGGCAGGATGGCGCCGACCGGCTTCAGGCTGGCGAGCTTGACCAGGTTGTCGGCGCTGAACTGGCCCTCGGCCAACAGGGTCCAGTCACCATCGGGCCGGTCGCTGGCATGCACTTCGTAGTCCTTGAGGTTGCCGAAAAGGCCGCTGCTCTGACGCGGCAGGTAGTGCAGCTGGGAAAAGCGCTCGCGTGCTCCCAGGTCGATGACGAAGTCGTACGGATAGCGCTCCTTGGACGAGGAATACCAGTAGGTACCGGTCCCGCCATCGATGGCGTTCTCGGGCTTGTAGCCCTTGGACGAGATGACCCGCCATTGATCACGGGGCAACGAGCGTCCATCGGCCCCGGCCAGGTGGAGCTCGGAGATGCTGGCGGCGTTGCCCCCTTCGATCGCCGACTTGGCGACCAGGCGGAGGTAACGCGCCTCGACCGTGTCCTGCTGCCTGGCGAACGCATGGCCCTCGAGCACCTGGTCGGTCGCCGTACGGTTGTCCTGCACCCGCATGGCCAGGTACCAGCGCCCGGGCCTCGGGTCCTTGACCCCCAGGGCCACGCCGGCCGCCATGATCGAACGCTCGTCGAACTGGGTGGCGGTCGGCTGCTGGCCATAGCGCAGGTAGAGCTGGATGCGTCCGTGGATCTCGTGGCCCGCGCCATGGTTCGCGGTGAACGCCAGGCGCTCGGTACCTGACGGTACGTCGATGGGGAAGTACCGCCACTCGTTTCGATCCAGCGTGACGCGCTCTTCCAGGAACCGGGTGGCACGCTCGGTTTCCAGCGGCACCACGGAGGGGCTGTAGGCGGACATGCGTGCGCTGTTCTCGCGCCAGAGACGGGCTACGTCGGCCATTTCCGGATGCCCCAGGGGCACGCCCTGTCGATCCCTCAGATCGGGGTTGGAGAAGTAGTTGACCTGGTTGCCGCACATGATGGTCCCGACACGACCGTTGTGGTAGCCGTAGCGGTAGCCGTCGCCTTCCGGACAGTGGTTGGCACCGATGTTGTGCCCGACCTCGTGGCGGAAGGTGGTGGGCGAGGTGATCACGTTGATGGAGTAGCGGCCACGGATGTTGCCCCAGCCCAGCATGGTGTCCTCGCCCGTGATGCCTCTGAAGAAGCCGGTGACCAGGTCAGGCCCGTACTGGCGCATGCCGTCGGCGAACAGCACGTTCAGCTTGTGGAGCGTTTCCCGGGTGATGGCATGTTCGCTGTCGATCACCTGGGTGCCCACGAGGCGGAGGCGCACGCCTTCGACCCTGGAGTTCTTCAGCGCCAGGTTGACCGAGGCGATCTGCGCCAGTGCATAGGCCTCGTGGTCGCCGATGTACTCGACCGCATTGCGCGAGAACCCGGCCAGGACGTCGACGACGACCTCCCCTTCGGCATTACGGTCGACCAGGAAGCTGCGAGCTCCCGAGAAGGACTGCACCTCATGGGGCAGATCGGCTTGCGGAGCTTCTACATAGTCACGCGAGGCGGGAGGGTGGGTGTGGCTTGCGTCGTAGCGCGTGAGGGTCTGCAGTCCCGATGCTTCGCCGCGAATGACGATATTGGATTCGGGCAGCAAGGCGATGAAGCTGCCATCCCGACGGGCGACCACGATGACGTCATCGACGGCCTGCAAGGCGCGCGCACCCACGCCGGAAAACGCCCCGCCGGTGTAGACCTTGAGATCGCCGAACCTCTCCGCGCTATCCAGGGCCAGCCCCGAGAGATTGAGCCCGGTGGCGCTGCGCAGCTGCTCGGTGCCGCTGGGCACGTCGGCGCTCAAGCTCCGGGCGGAGAGGAGACTGGAGAGCTCGATGAAACGCCCCGTCTGGGTATCCAGTACCTGGGAAGGCAAAGAGCCGTTCGGGGAATGGGCCGAGTGGGCCTGGACGCCCAGGGGGAGAAGCGCGGCCAGGCCAAGGCTGGCGACCCAGGTGCGAGTAGAACGACTGAGTGGATTCAAGCGGAACGTCGGCATGGAAAAATCCTGGTCAGCAGCAAGCCCCTGCGAGTGCTTCACAGTGCAGCGAGCCAAGGGATCGAGGGAACGAGTTATTGCCGGCACGGCCATGCTAGGGGCAAGGCACGGGGAAGGGAAAAAACGGATCGGAATTCGGACGCGTCTTAAGCCCCGGGTAATGAGCCGGCAGTGTTGCGCGTCGCCAGGGATGCGTGCCCGGAACCCGGCACCTCCGGGTTCCGGGCAAGCGGGGATCAGGGGGTCAATGCGAACCCATCTGCATCCAGGTGCGCGGGGAAACGCTCGCGGTAACCGGCCAGGGCGCCGGCAGCGAGGGAAACCTGGAACACACCGTCCCCCGCGCCGGCATCGAGCAGCGTCTCGCCCTGGAAGTCCAGGGCCTGGCTGTCACCGCTGTAGGGGTGGCCCTTGCCGTCTTCTCCGACCCGGTTCACCGCCGCCACGTAGCAGAGGTTCTCGATGGCCCGTGCCGGCAGCAGGCGGTTCCAGTGATGACGACGCGCGGCGGGCCAGTTGGCGGTGTAGAGCAGCAGGTCGGTGTCGTGGGGATCACGGCTCCAGACCGGGAAGCGCAGGTCGTAACAGACCAGCGGGCGCACCCGCCAGCCCTTGATCTCGAACAGCGCCTGGGTCTCGCCCGGCGTGTAGTGCTTGTGCTCACCGGCCATGCGGAACAGGTGGCGCTTGTCGTAGTGCAGCATCTCGCCGTCGGGGCGCGCCCAGAGCAGGCGGTTGCGGTGGCTGCCGTCGGCGGCGCGGATGATCACGCTACCGGTGACCACCGCATCGAGATGACGGGCCTGCTCGCGCAGCCAGGCGTAGGTCGGGCCCTCCTCCTCTTCGGCGAGGACGGCCGACTCCATGGAGAAGCCGGTGGTGAACATCTCCGGCAGCACGATCAGGTCGGCGCCACGGGCCTGCTCCAGCAGGACCTCGAAGTGCCTGTGGTTGGCGTCGGCGTCGTGCCAGGCCAGGGTGGTCTGCACCAGGGCCAGCTGCAGGTCGGGCAATGAACTCAGATCGCGCATAGCTTCTCCGCTGCCTGGCGCAGCGTCTCCTCTCGTTTGGCGAAGCAGAAGCGCACCAGGCGCAGGTCACGCGGGGCGCTCTGGTAGAACACCGACACGGGAATGGCGGCCACGCCGTGTTCGCGGGTCAGCCATTCGGCCATGGCCACATCATCCAGCTCGGGGTGGATGGCGCTGTAGTCGACCAGCTGGAAATAGGTGCCGGCGGCGCGGGTGAAACTGAACCGCGATCCACCCAGCAGGTCGCAGAACAGGTCGCGCTTGGCCTGGTAGAAACCGGGCAGCTCGGTGAGGTGTTCGGGGTGGTCGGCCATGAAGTCGGCCAGTGCCCACTGCAACGGCGTGACGCCGCAGAAGTTGACGTACTGGTGCACCTTGCGCAGCTCGGCGGAGAGGGCCGGCGGCGCGACCACGTAGCCGGTCTTCCAGCCGGTGACGTGGTAGGTCTTGCCGAAGGAGCTGACCACGAAGGCGCGGGCATACAGCTCGTCATGGGACAGCACGCTCACATGGGACTGGCCGTCGAACACCAGGTGCTCGTAGACCTCGTCGCTGACCAGGTAGATGTCGCGCCCCCGGATCAGCGCCGCCAACTGGTCCAGTTCGGCCCGGGAGATCAGGGCGCCGCTGGGGTTGTGCGGACTGTTGAGGATGATCATCCGGGTGCGCTCGCTGAGGGCATCGGCCATGCGTTGCCAGTCGATGGCGAAGCCCGGCAGGGCCAGGGGCACATGCACGCAGCGGCCGCCGGCCAGTTCCACCGAAGGCTCGTAGCTGTCGTAGCAGGGGTCGAGGACGATGACCTCGTCACCGGCGCGCACCACGGCCTGGATCGCGCAGAAGATCGCTTCGGTAGCACCGGGGGTGACCGTGACCTCGCTGTCGATATCGACCTGGCGGCCATAGAAGGCCTGGACCTTGGCCGCCACCTGCTGGCGCAGCGCGGGCAGGCCGGTCATGGGGGCGTACTGGTTGTGGCCGGCACCGATATGGCGGGCCACCGCATCGCACAGAGCGGCGGGCGCGGAGAAATCCGGGAAACCCTGGGACAGGTTGATGGCGCCGGTTTCGGCGGCGAGCTGGGACATGCGGGTGAAGATGGTGGTGCCGACGTTGGGCAACTTGCTGGCGATCATTTCTTCAGGCTGCTGGCGACTGGGAAGTGGCGGCTAGCTTAAGGCCTGTCGGGCTCACGACCAAGATGAAAGCAGGCGTTGCGACAAGGTGCTGCCGGCCGCCCCGATGGCCAACGCCCGGAACGAAAAAGGGCGTCCGTGGGCGCCCTCTTGCGGTTGCACGGGAATCAGCGCTTGTCGCGACGCTTCTTCTCGGCCTTCTTGTGGTGCGACATGAGGCGGCGCTTCTTGTTCACCTGGCGGTCGGTCAGGGTGTTCTTCTTGCCCTCGAAGGGGTTGTCGCCACCCTTGTACTCGATGCGGATCGGCGTACCCACCAGCTTCAGCACGCGCCGGTAGGTGTTTTCCAGGTAGCGCGAGTAGGACTTGGGCACCGACTCGACCTGGTTGCCGTGGATCACGATCAGCGGCGGGTTGGCGCCACCGAGGTGGGCATAGCGCAGCTTGATGCGGCGACCGTTGACCAATGGCGGCTGGTGCTCCTGCACCGCGCCTTCGAGGATCTGGGTCAGGCGGCTGGTGGGCCAGCGGGTGATGGCGGACTTGAAGGAGGCCTGAACCGACTTGTACAGGTTGCCGACCCCGGTGCCATGCAGCGCGGAGATGAAGTGGATGTCGGCGAAGTCGACGAAGAACAGCCGGCGCTCCAGCTCGGTCTTCACGTAGTCGCGCTCGCCCGACTCCATGCCGTCCCACTTGTTCAGGGCGATGACCAGTGCACGACCGGTCTCCAGCACGAAGCCCAGCAGGTTGAGGTCGTGCTCGACCACGCCTTCGCGGGCGTCCATGACGAAGATCACCACGTTGGCGTCCTGGATCGCCTGCAGCGTCTTGACCACGGAGAACTTCTCCACGGCCTCGAAGATCTTGCCGCGACGGCGCACGCCGGCGGTGTCGATCAGGGTGTATTTCTCTTCGTTGCGCTCGAAGGGAATGTAGATGCTGTCGCGCGTGGTGCCGGCCTGGTCATAGACGATGACCCGCTCCTCGCCGAGCATGCGGTTGACCAGCGTCGACTTGCCGACGTTGGGGCGACCGATGATGGCGATCTTGATGCCGTCCTTCTCGCTCGGACCGGGGATCCGGCTCTGCTCCTCGCCTTCGGCGACGTCCTCGGCCTGCGCGGCGGCGTCTTCCTCGACCGCATCGTCGCGGGGGAAGTCACCCAAAGCTTCCTGCAGCATCTGGCTAATGCCGCGGCCGTGGGCGGCGGCGATGGGCAGGGCGTCGCCCAGGCCCAGCGGGCTGAACTCGGCGCGGGCGAGGTCCGGGTCGATGGTGTCGACCTTGTTCGCCACCAGGTAGGTCTTCTTGTTGCGCTTGCGCAGGTGCTCCGCGATCGACTGGTCGGCGGCGCTCATGCCGGCGCGGGAGTCGACCATGAACAGCACCGCATCGGCCTCTTCGATGGCCTGCAGGGACTGTTCGGCCATCTTCGCGTCGATGCCCTGCTCGTCACCCGAGATACCGCCGGTATCGATGACGATGAAGGTGCGGCCGTTCCACTTCGCCTCGCCGTACTGGCGGTCACGGGTCAGACCGGCGTACTCCGCGACGATGGCGTCGCGGGTCTTGGTCAGGCGGTTGAACAGGGTGGACTTGCCGACGTTCGGGCGGCCCACCAGGGCAATTACGGGAACCATGAGGCTCTCCACTATTCGTTATTTCAGAAAACACAACGGCCGCTGCCGTCGGACGGCAGCGGCCGGACACTATTTTTCAGCTTAGCGGATGGTCAGCGCGACCAGCTTCCCGCCGTTGCCGAAGGCGTACAGCATGTCGCCGATCACCAGCGGACGCGCACGCAGGCCATCACCGTCGATCTTCTCGCGGCCGACGAAGTGGCCATCCACCTGGCTGAGCAGGTGCAGGTAGCCTTCGAAGTCGCCGACAGCCACGTAGCTGGAGAAGACCTCCGGCGCCGAGAGCTGGCGACGGGCCAGGGAGTCGTTGCTCCACAGCGCCGAGGACGAACGCTCGTCGATGCCTTCGACGGTGCCGCTGGCCTGGCTCACGTAGACGTTGCCGAAGCCCTGGGCGACGCCCACGTAGCTGGAAGCCTCGCGTTGCCAGAGCACGCGACCGCTGTCCAGGTCGAGGCCGGCGACGCGGCCCTGATAGGTGGCGACGTACAGGGTGCCGCCGGACAGCAGCAGGCCACCGTCGATGTCGACCACGCGATCCAGCTCGGAGCGGCCCTGCGGCACGGCCACACGCTGTTCCCACACCGGAAGGCCACGCTGCACGTCGACGGCGATGACCTTGCCGGAGGACAGGCCGGCCACGGCCAGGCGGTTGGTCACGATCGGCGCGCCCGTGCCACGCAGCGTCAGCACGGCGGGGGTGTTCTCGTAGATCCAGCGCTGGTTGCCGGTCGCGGCATCGAAGCCGAACAGGGTGTCGTTCTGGGTCTGCACCACCACCACGTCACCGTTGGTGGCCGGCGGGGCGAGGACTTCGCCGTTGACCCGGGCGCGCCATTTTTCTTCGCCATTGCTGGCGTCGAGGGCGATCACTTCACCTTTCAGGGTGCCGACCAGCACCAGGCCGTAGCCTGCGCCGACCGCGCCGGATACCGGGAGGTCCAGCTCCTGCTCCCACAATTTGTCGCCGCTCATGCGGTCGATGGCGACCACCAGGCCCTCGACGTCACCGGCATAGATCACGTCGCCGTCGACGGCGGGCACCAGCATGTTGTAGGACTCGCCCTGGCCTTCGCCGATGGAGCGACTCCAGACTTCCTTGAGCTGAACTTCCTCGGTGATGTCGGGCAGTTCGGCAGGCGGCAGTTCCTTCTTGCTATTGCTGCTGCAACCCGCGGCCAGAACGGCCAGGGCCAGCAGTGCGGCAAATTTCCAGCGCATCACGTCACGCATCCCCTTTGGCCAGGTCGTCGAGCTTCATCTGCAAGCCACCGACCGCTGCGTCTTCCGTCAGCGCGGCCTTGGCCTTCTCATAGGCGGCATGCGCCTCGTCGGAGCGACCCAGCTGTACCAGCAGGTCGCCTTTCAGTTCTTCACGGCTGGCCAGGAAGGCCTTGCCGGCATCGCCTTCGAGCAGCTTCAGGGCGTCGTCGACCTTGCCCTGGGCGGCCAGGACACGCGCCAGGCGCTGGCGCGCCAGCTCGCCGAGGGTGGCGTCGGCAGGCTTGTCCACCACGGCCTTGAGTTCGGCCGCAGCGTCATCGAGCTTGCCGGACTCCACCGCCACCTTGGCGACGAACAGACTGCCGTACTGGGCGTAGTGGGTGCCGCCGAAGTCGGTCTTCAGCTTGTTGGCCAGCTCGGCGACCTTGCCGGCATCGGGCTTGCCGGACGGGTTGAGCGCGGTTTCCAGCAGTTGCTGGTAGACCTGGGACGCGCCCTGGGCCTGGTTGGTCTGGTGCTTCTGCCAGGCCTGCCAACCGAAGACCACCACCAGCGCGAGGGCGCCGCCGGTGAGCAGGGGCTTGCCATTGCGCTGCCACCAATCCTTGATCGCCGCCAGCTCTTCATCTTCGGTACGCGTGCTCACCCCAATACTCCTATGTTCTAAAGGCTCAAGCCTGATCGATGCAGGCCGCCAGGCGCTCTGCGAGAGCGTCCCAGGCGATGTTCTGTTGTTCGCTGTCGTCGCGCAGGGGTTTGAAACCTACCACGCGGTTGGCCAGTTCGTCCTCACCCAGGATCAGGGCGAAGCGCGCGCCGCTCTTGTCGGCTTTCTTGAACTGGCTCTTGAAGCTGCCGGCACCGGAATTGACCAGCATGCGCAGGCCGGGAACGGCATCGCGCAGTCGCTCGGCCAGGGCCAGGGCAGCGAGTTCGGCAGGCTCGCCGAAGGCGCAGATGAAGGCATGCGCGGGAGCGTTGAGCTCGGCCGGGACCAGGTCCAGGGTTTCCAGCAGCAGCACCAGGCGCTCGACGCCCATGGCGAAGCCGACACCCGGGGTCGGCTTGCCGCCGAACTGGGTGATCAGGCCGTCATAGCGGCCACCGCCACAGACGGTGCCCTGGGAGCCGAGCTTGTCGGTGACCCACTCGAAGGCGGTGCGACTGTAGTAGTCCAGGCCACGGACCAGCTTCTGGTTGATCTCGTAGCGGATGCCGACCGCGTCGAGGCGCGCCTTGAGGCCCTCGAAGTGGGCCACGGACTCGGCGTCCAGGTAGTCGTGCAGGCGCGGGGCGTCGATCAGCAGGGCCTGGGTTTCCGGCACCTTGCTGTCGAGGATGCGCAGCGGGTTGGTGGTCATGCGCCGCTGGCTGTCTTCGTCGAGACGGTCGAAGCGCTCCTGCAGGTAGGCCACCAGGGCTTCGCGATAGGCGACGCGGGCCTCGCTGGAGCCCAGGCTGTTGAGCTGCAGGGTCACGGCATCACCCAGGCCGAGCTTCTTCCACAGGCGCCAGGTGAGCACGATCAGCTCGGCGTCGATGTCCGGACCGGGCAGGTTGAAGACTTCCACGCCGATCTGGTGGAACTGGCGGTAGCGGCCCTTCTGCGGCTTCTCGTAGCGGAACATCGGGCCCGCGTACCACAGCTTCTGCACCTGGCCGCCGCCGGTCATGCCGTGCTCCAGCACGGCACGCACGCAACCGGCGGTGCCTTCGGGGCGCAGGGTCAGGGACTCTTCGTTGCGGTCGAGGAAGGTGTACATCTCCTTGTCGACCACGTCGGTGCCTTCGCCGATGCCACGGGCGAAGAGCTCGGTGAACTCGAGGATCGGCAGGCGGATCTCGCGGTAGCCGTAGCTGTCCAGCAGGTCTGCCAGGGTACGTTCGAGGTAACGCCAGGCAGGGGTCTGCTCCGGCAGGATGTCGTTCATGCCACGGATGGCTTGCAGCGTCTTGCTCACTCGGAATCCTTATCAGCTGCGGGCGATGACGGCCGCGTCAGCTTCGACCTTTTCGGCCGCTTTGCGGCGGATCAGCTTTTCCAGCTCGTCCACCAGGTTGTCATTGTTCAGCTTCTGCGCCGGCTTGCCGTCGATGTAGATGAGGTTGTTCGGCGTGCCGCCGGTCAACCCCACATGGGCTTCCTTGGCTTCGCCGGGCCCGTTCACCACGCAGCCGATCACGGCGACGTCCAGCGGGACCAGCAGGTCCTCGAGGCGGCCTTCCAGTTCGTTCATGGTCTTGACCACGTCGAAGTTCTGCCGCGAGCAGCTCGGGCAGGCGATGAAGTTGATGCCACGGGAACGCAGGCGCAGGGACTTGAGGATGTCGTAGCCGACCTTGATCTCTTCCACCGGATCGGCGGCCAGCGAGATGCGGATGGTATCGCCAATCCCGTCGGCGAGCAGCATGCCCAGGCCCACGGCGGACTTCACGGTGCCGGAGCGCAGGCCGCCGGCTTCGGTGATGCCCAGGTGCAGCGGCTGGACGATCTGGGTGGCCAGCAGGCGATAGGCTTCCACCGCCATGAACACGTCGGACGCCTTGACGCTGACCTTGAAGTCCTGGAAGTCCAGGCGATCCAGGTGCTCGACATGGCGCAGCGCGGACTCCACCAGGGCTTGCGGGGTGGGCTCGCCGTACTTCTTCTGCAGGTCCTTTTCCAGCGAACCGGCGTTGACGCCGATGCGGATCGGGATGCCACGGTCACGGGCGGCATCGACCACGGCACGCACACGGTCTTCACGGCCGATGTTGCCCGGGTTGATGCGCAGGCAGTCGACGCCCAGTTCCGCCACGCGCAGGGCGATGGTGTAGTCGAAGTGGATGTCGGCGACCAGGGGAACGCGGACCTGCTGCTTGATCTTGCCGAAGGCCTCGGCGGCCTCCATGTCAGGCACAGAGACGCGGACGATATCGGCGCCCGCCTCTTCCAGCCGGCGGATCTGGCCAACAGTGGCGGCGACGTCGCAGGTATCGGTGTTGGTCATGCTCTGGACGGCGATCGGGGCGTCACCGCCCACGGGCACGGAGCCGACCCAGATCTTGCGGGACTGGCGGCGTTTGATCGGGGATTCGCAATGCATGGCTTATTGCCCCAGTTTCAGGCGAGCGGTCTCACCGTGGGTGTAGGGCGCCACATCGACGGCCTGGCCGTTGTAGCTGACCTGGGCGCCACGGGCGTAACCCAGGCGCAGCTCGAACGGTGGCCTGCCGGCCAGCTCGACGGACTCGCCACTGCGCTTCAGGGCACTGAGCAGGACCTTGCCATCGGCATCGGTTACCTGGGTCCAGCAATTGGCGACGAACTGGATGCGCACCAGGCCCTGGCCGGCGGCAGCGACCACCGGAGCCTGTGCAGGTGCGGCAGGCGCGGTGGCGGCGGGAGCCGTGGGCGCGGCAGGCACGACGGGAGCGGCCGGAGTGGTGGCCGTGGCGGCGCTCGGTGCAACGGGGGCGCTGGTGGCCGGCGCACTGGACTGGGGCAGAGGCAGGGCCTGGGCCGGCGCGGAGGCGGCGGCGGCGGACGGGGGCGTGCCTTCCGGCTGCGCGGCGACCTCGGGGGAGAGTTCGCCCGGGGCGCCCTCCTCGCCCTGCTGGGCCTCGACGACCGCCTGGTCCTCGGGCTCGTCCAGCGGGTGGATCTGGGTGGTGCCGTCGGCGCTCTCGACCTCGACGTGCTCCATGCTGATGTCGGCGGTTTCACCGCTGCGGCGCTCGGCCTGGTCCTGCCACCAGAGGAAGCCGATGACGCCCAGGACCAGCAGGATGGCGAAGCTGACGAAGCGCAGGACGCTCTGCGACAAGCGCACCGGCTCCTCGATGCGCCCCAGGCTGTGGACGTTGCTGCCGGTGGCGTCGGTGCCGGTATAGAGGTCGAAGTCGGTCACCAGGCGCGCCTGGTCCATGCCCAGCAGCTTGGCGTAGGCACGGATGTAGCCACGGGCGAAGGTGTGGCCGGGCAACTGGTCGAAAGAGCCCGCTTCGAGCTGGCGCAGGGCCTGTTCGGTCAGGTTCAGCTGTCGCGCGACCTCGGCAAGGCTCAGGTCCTTGCTTTCACGCGCCTGACGCAGGGTCTCGCCTGGGTTGGCACGGGTCGCCGCGGCAATTTCGGGTTGCGACGCTTTCATCTTTGCTCCGACAGGTATTGCTGGTATTCCGGCGTGCCGGGATAGAGTCGTTTGAGTTGCAGGCCCAGGCTCGCCGCCTGGTCGCGGTCATCGAACACGGTGGCCAGACGGATACCGAGCAGGAGGCTGCGGGCGGTCTGGGGCGCGATCTTGCTGTAGCGGTCGTAGTATTCGCGGGCCGGGACGTACTGCTTCTCGGCATAGGACAGGTCTGCCATCTCCAGCAGCGCCACCGGTTGCTGGCGGTTGAGTCGCAGGGACTTGTCGAAATGCTGCTTGGCCAGGTCCGGGCGGTTCATCCGCAGGGCGGTCAGCCCGAGGTTCTCGAACACGCGGGAGCGCTCGGGGTAGAGGCTGTCTTCGGCGGCCTGTTCGAAACGCTTGTAGGCCTCCTCGTAGCGTTTCTGCTCATAGAGGAAGCCGCCGTAGTTGTTGAGGATGCGCGAGTCGGTTCGCGAGGACAGCGCCTTGCGGAAATGCTCGTCGGCGAGCTTGGGTTCCATTTCGGTCTGGAAAACCAGGGCCAGCGCGGCGTTGGCATCGGCGCTGGAGGAGTCGAGCTCCAGCGCCTTGCGCAGCGGCACCTTGGCGCGCTCGGCGGCCCCCTGGGACAGGTAGCCGATGCCCAGCTGGATGTAGGCATCGCGGGCCTTGTCGCGGCCTTCCGCGGTCTTCATCGGGTCAACGGAGCCAGTGGACACGCAGCCCACCAGGCTGGCGAAAACGAGAAGCAGCGCGGGGCGCAAGGTCATGGATGTCCTCTCTTCAGTTTCGGTTGGCAGCGTTCTGCGGTGCGTCGCCATCGCCATTGAGCTGGCGCACGGCGATGTAGCGCTCGCTGCGACGGGTACGATCCTGGACCTGGCCGACCAACTGGCCGCAGGCGGCATCGATGTCATCGCCGCGCGTGGTGCGCACGGTGACATTGTGCCCGGCCTTGTGGAGCAGGTCCTGGAAGCGGCGAATGGCATTATTGCTCGGCCGCTCGTACCCCGAGAAAGGGAAGGGATTAAACGGAATCAGGTTGATCTTGCAAGGAAAATCCTTGAGGAGTGCGATCATCTGCTCAGCGTGGGCCGGCTGATCGTTCACATCCTTGAGCAGGGTGTATTCGATGGTCAGGAAACGCTTCTCGCCCAGGCGGGAGATGTAGCGGTTGCAGGCCTCGAGCACCACCGCCAGGGGGTACTTCTTGTTGATCGGCACCAGTTGGTTGCGCAACTCGTCGTTCGGCGCGTGCAGCGACAGTGCCAGGGACACGTCGGTGACTTCGGCGAGCTTGTCGATCATCGGCGCGACGCCGGAGGTGGAGAGGGTCACCTTGCGCTTGGAAATGCCGTAGCCGAGGTCGTCCATCATGATGTTCATGGCGGCGACGACGTTGTCGAAGTTCAGCAGCGGCTCGCCCATGCCCATCATCACCACGTTGGTGATGGCGCGGTCGATCTTGGCCGGGACGGTGCCGAAGGACTTGTTGGCGATCCAGACCTGGCCGATGACTTCGGCCGCGGTGAGGTCGCTGTTGAAACCCTGCTTGCCGGTGGAGCAGAAGCTGCAATCCAGCGCGCAGCCCGCCTGGGAGGAGACGCAGAGGGTGCCGCGCCCGCCTTGCGGGATGTACACGGTCTCGACGCAGCTGCCGGACGCCACGCGCACCACCCACTTGCGGGTGCCGTCGCTGGAGATGTCCTGGCTGACGATCTCGGGACCGCGAATCTCGGCAGAGGCCTTGAGCTTGTCGCGCAAGGCCTTGCCGATATTGCTCATGGCGTCGAAATCATCGACGCCGAAGTGGTGAATCCATTTCATCACCTGTCCGGCACGGAAACGCTTCTCCCCGATGGATTCGAAGAAGCTCTCCAGTTGCGGCTGGGTCAGGCCCAGCAGGTTAACTTTACCGGTGGATTCAGTCATGGCTTCACCCTCGTGCCTTCGCTATCAGCGAATACGAGCGCACACCTCGGTGGCGGCGAAGAAGTAGGCGATCTCGCGAGCAGCGGAAGCCTCGGAGTCGGAACCGTGTACGGCGTTTTCGTCGATGGAGACGGCGAAGTCGGCGCGGATGGTGCCGGCATCGGCTTTCTTCGGGTCGGTAGCGCCCATCAGTTCACGGTTCTTGGCAATGGCGCCTTCGCCTTCCAGTACCTGCACGACAACCGGGCCGGAGGTCATGAAGGAAACCAGATCCTTGAAGAAGGGACGCTCTTTGTGCTCGGCGTAGAAACCACCGGCTTCGCGCTCGGAGAGCTGGACCATCTTGGCGGCGACGACGCTCAGGCCGGCTTTTTCGAAACGGGTGACGATCTCGCCAACCACGTTCTTGGCAACGGCATCGGGCTTGATGATGGACAGGGTACGTTCAACGGCCATGTGAAACTCCAGAAATCAGGATTAAAGCGAAAAATTAAACCCGCGAATTATACGCGGGTTCCTGTTAAATGCGTAGGGTCAGCAGACCGGGCTCAGTCGGCTTCTTCGATCCAGGCAGCCTGGATGGCTTCGAGGACCTTCTCGCCGCCGCGCTGGCTGTCGTCATCGAACTCCGGCAGGCTCACGACCCAGTTGTGCAGGTCGACGAAGTTGACGTAGCGCGGGTCAACCTCGGGCTTGCTCTCGGCCAGCTGGATGGCGATCTCCAGAACATCGACCCATTTGAGACTCATGCTCGTTCCTCAGTGCTTTTCAGAAACCTGGTTGAGAGTGTACTTGGGAATCTCCACGACGAGATCGACCTCCCCCACGACCGCCTGGCAGGACAGTCGCGACTCGGCCTCCAGGCCCCAGGCCTTGTCCAGCATGTCGTCCTCGAGCTCGTCGGACGCCTCGAGGGAGTTGAACCCTTCGCGCACCACGACGTGGCAGGTGGTGCAGGCGCAGGACATCTCACAGGCGTGCTCGATCTCCAGGCCGTTGCGCATGGCCGCAGCGATGATGGTCTCGCCCGGCTGGGCCTCGACCACCATCCCTTCAGGGCAGTGCTCGGCATTGGGCAGAAATACGATCTGCGGCATCAGTCATTCCTCGATTTCATTCAGTCGGCGGCCCGCGAGGGCGGCCTTGACGCTGGCGTCCATGCGCCGGGCCGCGAAGGCGTCGGTCACCTGGGTCAGCCGCTTGGTTTGCTGTTCGATGGCAGCGCCGTCGGTCCCCGTCAACAGACCCTGCAGCTGCTCCAGCTGGTAGTCGATGGCGATCCGCTCCTCGGCGCTGAGCAACGCGTCGCCATCGGCCTGCAGCGCCGCCTGCACGGCCTCGATCAGGCGCTGGGCATCGACCTGCTGCTCGCGCAGGACGCGGGCGGCCTTGTCGTCACCGGCGTACTGGAAGGAGTCCTGCAGCATGCGGGTGATTTCGCCATCGGTCAGGCCGTAGGACGGCTTCACCTGGATGCTCGCCTCGACACCGGAGGAAGTCTCGCTGGCGGTCACGCCCAGCAGGCCATCGGCGTCCACCTGGAAGGTCACGCGGATCTTCGCGGCGCCAGCCACCATCGGCGGGATGCCACGCAATTCGAAACGGGCCAGGGACCGGCAGTCCTTGATCAGCTCGCGCTCCCCCTGGAGCACGTGGATCATCATGGCGGTCTGGCCGTCCTTGTAGGTGGTGAACTCCTGGGCACGGGCGACGGGGATGGTGGTGTTGCGCGGAATCACCTTCTCCATCAGGCCACCCATGGTTTCGAGCCCCAGGGACAACGGGATCACGTCCAGCAGCAGCAGTTCTTCGCCGCGCTTGTTACCCGCCAGGGTGTCCGCCTGGACGGCAGCGCCAATGGCGACGACCTGGTCGGGATCGATGTCGGTCAGGGGCTGACGGGAAAAAAGCTCGCCGACCGCCTCGCGTACCCGTGGCACACGGGTGGAACCACCCACCATGACCACCGCCTCGACCTCGTCGAGCTCGATACCGGCATCGCGCACGGCGCGGCGACAGGCCTTCAGGCTGCGAGCCACCATGGGCTCGATGAGCTCATCGAAGCGGGCTCGGGTCAGTTGGCCCGACCACTGCGCATAGTGCACCTCGACCGCATCGGCGGAGGTCAGCGCTTCCTTGGCGGCGCAAGCGGCCTCCAGCAGGCTGCGCTGGGCGCCCGGATCCAGGTCGGCGGAAAGACCAGCCTGCTCGACGATCCAGCCGGCCAGGGCATGGTCGAAATCATCCCCGCCCAGGGCGCTGTCGCCACCAGTGGCCATGACTTCGAAGACGCCGCGAGTCAGACGCAGGATGGAGATATCGAAGGTACCGCCACCCAGGTCATAGATGGCCACGACGCCTTCGGCCTGCTTGTCCAGCCCGTACGCCACGGCAGCGGCAGTGGGCTCGTTGAGCAGGCGCAGGACGTTCAGGCCGGCGAGGCGCGCAGCATCCTTGGTGGCCTGGCGCTGGGCATCGTCGAAATAGGCGGGAACGGTGATCACTGCACCGACCAGCTCGCCACCCAGGGTGGCTTCGGCTCGCTGGCGCAAGGCACGGAGGATTTCAGCAGAGACCTCCACAGGGCTCTTGGCACCCTGCACGGTCTCGATGAACGGCATGTGCGACTCGCCGGTGGTGAAGCGATAGGGGAGCTGCTCACCCAGCTGCTTCACATCCTCGAGGCCGCGCCCCATGAAGCGCTTGACCGACAGGACGGTATTGAGCGGATCGGCGGATGCAGCGTCCTTGGCCGAGCGGCCGACTTCGACGCGATCGGCGTGATAGCGCACGGCGGACGGCATGATGACCTGACCGTCGGCATCGGCGAGCGGCGCGGAAACGCCACTGCGAACGGCGGCTACCAGGGAATTCGTGGTGCCCAGGTCGATACCCACCGCCAGGCGGCGCTGGTGCGGTTTTGGGCTCTGTCCGGGTTCGGCGATCTGCAGTAGGGCCATGCTTGTCTGTTTTTCAGGCACACCACCGTCCATGCGGCGATGCGCGGGTTAGTCGTCGAGGCGCTCTTCCAGTTGGCGCACTTCGTGAGTCAGCTTGTCGAGGAACTGCATGCGGCGCACCAGGCGCTCGGCTTCCTCGCGACGGGCATCGTCGCTCCAGCAGGCAGAGAACGCCTGGTCAAGATCGGCCTGGGCCATCTTGAGGCGTCGCTTGAAGGTCGCCACACCGGGCAGGTCCGCACTGTCCTGCAGCTCCTCGAGCTCTTCCCGCCACTGCATCTGCTGCAGCAGGAACTCGGGGTCCTTGACGGTAGCCTCCAGCGGCAGCTCGTGCCCACGGACGGCCAGCAGGTAGCGCGCCCGACGGGGCGCACTCTTCAGCGTCTGGTAGGCCTCGTTCAATTGCGCCGCGTGCTCCACCGCCAGGCGCTGCTCACGCTCGGGGGCATCGACGAAGCGATCCGGGTGAGCATTGCGCGCAAGCTCGCGATAGCGAGACGCCAGTTGGTCGAGATCGAGGTCGAAGCCGGGCTTCAGGTCGAACAATGCGAAATGACAGGGGGTACCCACGGAACGCCTCAGACGTTGAAGCTCTCGCCGCAACCACACTCGCCGCGAACGTTAGGGTTGTTGAACTTGAACCCCTCGTTGAGGCCTTCGCGGACGAAGTCCAGCTCGGTGCCGTCGAGGTAGGCCAGGCTCTTCGGGTCGATGATCACCTTCACGCCGAAGCTTTCGAAGACCATGTCTTCGCCCGCCAACTCATCGACGAACTCCAGGACATAGGCCAGGCCGGAACAACCCGTGGTGCGGACACCCAGGCGGATACCTTCACCCTTGCCGCGCCCCTCGAGGGAGCGGCGCACGTGATCGGCGGCGGAAGCGGTCATGCTGATGGCCATAGCGACTCCTTACTCAGTCGAGCGGTTAGAGCAGACCCTTCTTCTGCTTGTAATCCTGGACAGCCGCCTTGATGGCGTCCTCGGCCAGGACCGAGCAGTGGATCTTCACCGGCGGCAGCGCCAGTTCTTCGGCAATGGTGGTGTTCTTGATCGCAGCGGCTTCGTCCAGGGTCTTGCCCTTCATCCACTCGGTGGCGAGGGAGCTGGAGGCGATGGCCGAACCGCAGCCGTAGGTCTTGAACTTGGCGTCTTCGATGACGCCCTGCTCGTTGACCTTGATCTGCAGCCGCATCACGTCGCCGCACGCCGGAGCGCCGACCATGCCGGTACCGACATCGGGATCTTCAGCGTCGAGCTTGCCGACGTTGCGCGGGTTTTCGTAGTGGTCGATGACCTTTTCGCTGTATGCCATGGTGCTTATTCCTCACTCATCAGGGGTGGCGTCAGTGCGCCTGCCATTCGACCGTCGAGAGGTCGACGCCCTCTTTGTACATGTCCCACAGCGGGGACAATTCACGGAGCTTGTCTACGGCTTCACGGACCTTGCTGGCGGCGTAATCCACTTCTTCTTCGGTGGTGAAGCGGCCAAAGGTGAAACGAATGGAGCTGTGCGCCAACTCGTCGTTGCGACCCAGCGCGCGCAGCACGTAGGACGGTTCGAGAGAGGCGGAGGTGCAGGCCGAACCCGAGGAGACCGCGAGGTCCTTGAGGGCCATGATCAGCGACTCGCCTTCGACGTAGTTGAAGCTGATATTCAGGTTGTGCGGCACGCGGGAGGTGGCGCTACCGTTGAGGTAGAGCTCTTCCATGCCATCCACGGCAGCCCAGAAGCGATCCGCCAGCGCCTTGATTCGCTGATTTTCGGAGGCCATTTCCTGCTTGGCGATGTGGAAGGCTTCACCCATGCCGACGATCTGGTGGGTGGCGAGGGTGCCGGAACGCATACCGCGCTCATGACCACCACCGTGCATCAGGGCCTCCAGGCGCACGCGCGGTTTGCGGCGTACGTAGAGGGCACCGATACCCTTGGGACCGTAGGTCTTGTGGGCGGAGAAGGACATCAGGTCGACTTTCAGCTTGTCCAGGTCGATCTCGACCTTGCCGGTGGACTGGGCCGCATCGACATGGAACAGGATGCCGCGGGCACGGGTCAGCTCGCCGATGGCCGCGATGTCGTTGATGGTGCCGATCTCGTTGTTCACGTGCATCACCGACACCAGGATGGTGTCTTCGCGCAGGGCCGCTTCGACCATGGCGGGAGTGATCAGGCCATCTTCGCCCGGCTCGATGTAGGTGACTTCGAAGCCTTCACGCTCGAGTTGGCGAGTGGTATCCAGGACCGCCTTGTGCTCGATCTTGGAGGTGACGATGTGCTTGCCCTTGGTGTGGTAGAAGTGCGCCACGCCCTTGATGGCCAGGTTGTCGGACTCGGTGGCACCGGAGGTCCAGACGATTTCGCGCGGGTCGGCATTGACCAGTTCGGCCACCTGGCGACGGGCGTTCTCGACCGCTTCCTCGGCCCGCCAGCCAAACACGTGGGAACGCGAGGCCGGGTTGCCGAAGTTGCCATCGACCAACAGGCAGTCGCTCATCTTCTGCGCAACCCGCGGGTCCACTGGCGTCGTGGCGGAGTAGTCCAGGTAAATCGGCAATTTCATCGGTTATCTCCTATCAGGCGGGCGCCCTGCTCATTCGATGGCGGACACTTCAATCTTTTCTGAACGCGGCATCCTGCCACCGAGGCGACGCTGGTCATGGCGCTCGTTCTGGCGCTGGGCCACCTCTTGGACTTCGTTGCGGGCGACGATGTCGCTCAGGCTGATGCTGCTGAGGAACTCGTGGATCTGCATGCTCAGGTCATCCCACAGGTGGTGGGTCAGGCAGGCGCCTCCGGAGGAGTCGCAATTGCCCTGCCCCTGGCAGCGCGTGACGTCGACCGACTCGTTGACGGCATCGATGACCTGGGCCACGTAGATGCTGCCCACATCGCGGGACAACTGATAACCGCCACCCGGGCCACGAACGCTGCTGACCAGGTTGCCACGGCGCAACTTGGCGAAAAGCTGTTCGAGATAGGAAAGGGAGATGCCCTGACGCTCGGAAATATCAGCCAGAGAAACCGGACCTTGCTGCGAATGCAAAGCCAGGTCGAGCATGGCTGTGACGGCGTAGCGGCCTTTGGTGGTCAAGCGCATGGGGATTCCACGGTTCGCTGATTTGCCAGCGAGTATGCTATTCCCGACTATTCAAGTCAACTATAAGACCTATCAAAATAGTCGGATTTAGCAGATACAGGGGCGCGCATGATATCAGAAACGCACCACCACGCCTATCAGGCCGCTGGCGGGCGCGCCTGATCCTTCACACCCTCGAAGTCTTCGTCGCGCAGCTCCGGCAAGGCGCTGGCGCAGTAGTCGCTCCCCAACGCAGTCAGCGCCCTGCACATGCCCTCGAGACGTTCGTCCACCGCCTGGACATGGTCGAGCAACTGACCGATCGCCCGCGCCACGGGGTCTGGCATGTCCTGGCCTACGCCATAGGCATCGAACCCGAACTTCTCGGCAATCGCCTGGCGCTTCGCCGTCTTCTCCGGATCCTCCTTGACGATGATCCGCCCAGGAATCCCTACTGCGGTAGCCCCCGCAGGCACCGCCTTGGTCACCACGGCATTGGAACCGATCTTGGCACCGGCCCCGACCGTGAACGGACCGAGCACCTTGGCCCCCGCCCCGACCACCACGCCATCTTCCAGCGTCGGATGGCGCTTGCCGGCATTCCAGCTGGTGCCGCCCAGCGTCACCCCCTGATAGAGCGTCACGTCGTTGCCGATCTCGGCGGTCTCGCCGATGACGATGCCCATGCCGTGGTCGATGAAGAAGCGCCGGCCGATCCGCGCCCCCGGGTGAATCTCGATGCCGGTCATCCAGCGGCCGAAGTTCGATACCAGTCGCGCCAGCCACTTCCAGCCGGCCAGCCACAGGGCATGGGCCAGACGGTGCAGCCAGATGGCATGCAGACCGGGGTAGCAGGTGAGCACCTCGAAGGCATTGCGCGCAGCCGGGTCACGGTGGAATACGCTCTGAATGTCTTCTCGCATGCGTTCGAACATCACTTCTCTCTCCGCTTCTGGATCTCTCCACGCGCCGCTTTCTGGGTTTCCGTCAGAATGCCGCGCAGGATATTCATCTCGAGCTTGCTGATCGCACTGCGCCCATAAAGGCGGCGCAGCCGTGACATCAGGTGGCGCGGCCGTTCAGGATCGAGAAAGCCGATTTCCACCAGGGTCCGTTCGAGGTGGCCGAAGAACAACTCCAGCTCATCCACCGTCACCGGCTGGAGATTTTCCTCGGCGGTCAGCTCGACCTTCTCCATCTTGGTCGGCTTGCCCTGTACGGCGAGCCACGCCATGCGCGCCTCATAGGTCAGCACTTGGACGGCAGCCGCCAGGTTCAACGAACCGAACGCGGGGTCGGAGGGGATATGGACATGGAACTGGCAGCGCTGCAGCTCTTCGTTGGTCAGGCCGGCGTATTCGCGACCGAATACCAGCGCCACCTCGGAGCCGCCCTCGATCTGCTCGACGCAGCTCACCCCGCACTCCCGGGGGTCGAGCAACGGCCAGGGGATATGACGATCACGCGCACTGGTGCCATAGACCATGCTGCAGCCGATCAACGCCTCTTCCAGGGTCGCGACGACGTGCGCGGATTCGAGGATGTCGTCGGCACCGGAGGCGCGCGCCCAGGCTTCCTGATGCGGGAATTGCTCGGGCGCGACCAGTACCAGGCGCGACAACCCCATGTTCTTCATGGCACGCGCCGCCCCACCGATATTGCCGGGGTGGCTGGTGCCGACCAGGACCACGCGAATGTTTTGCAGCAAGGCGCTGGCTCCAAACCTAGACTTCAGGGCGTGAAATCTTACAGAAGCACTCGGTCAAACGCCATGAAACCGCCGGCCTGCACTTCATGAGCGACGCTTTTCTGTTAGTATGTCCGGCTTTCTTTAACGACCCAGGTGACTCCCCCATGCAGCCTATGCTGAATATCGCCCTGCGCGCCGCTCGCAGCGCCGGTGAATTGATCTTCCGCTCCATCGAGCGCCTGGACGTGATTTCGGTGAACGAGAAGGACGCCAAGGACTACGTCACCGAGGTCGACCGCGCCGCCGAAGAAACCATCGTCCAGGCCCTGCGCAAGGCCTACCCGACCCACAGCATCCTCGGCGAAGAAGGCGGCTCCATCGCCGGCACCGGCGAAGGCGCCGACTACCAGTGGATCATCGACCCGCTGGACGGCACCACCAACTTCATCCGCGGCGTACCACACTTCGCGGTGAGCATCGCCTGCAAATACAAGGGTCGCCTGGAACACGCCGTGGTACTCGATCCGGTCCGCCAGGAAGAGTTCACCGCCAGCCGCGGCCGTGGCGCCGCTCTCAACGGCCGCCGACTGCGCGTCAGCCCGCGCAAGAGCCTGGAAGGCGCCCTCCTGGGCACCGGCTTCCCCTTCCGCGACAGCCAGCTGGATAACCTCGACAACTACCTGAACATGTTCCGCAGCCTGGTCGGCCAGACCGCCGGCATCCGCCGCGCCGGCTCCGCCAGCCTGGACCTGGCCTATGTCGCCGCTGGCCGCTTCGATGCCTTCTGGGAATTCGGCCTGTCCGAGTGGGACATGGCCGCTGGCGCCCTGCTGGTACAGGAAGCGGGCGGCCTGGTGAGCGACTTCACCGGTGCCCACGACTTCCTCGAGAAAGGCCACATCGTCGCGGGCAACACCAAGTGCTTCAAGGCCGTGCTAACTGCCATCCAGCCGCACCTGCCGCCGTCGCTGAAGCGCTGATACGCTCGCGTTACGAAGAACCCGGCCTGGCGCCGGGTTTTTCATGCCCAAGAAAAAGGCGCCCGGAGGCGCCTTCTTCATTTCATCCGGCAATCACTGCTGGATGCCGGCCTGCCGCTGGGTCAGTACCAGACGACCTTCCTTGGTAACCGGAATCTGCGCACCCGGGTCATGATCCATGCGCACCTGGTTCACCTTGCCATCCAACTGGTATTGCACGTCGTAGGCGACGACCTTCTCGTTGGTCTCCTGGACGGTGTTGCAACGGGTTTCGGTGGTGGTGTAGGTGTCGCTGTTCTGCATGTGCTCCTGCACCTTGTTGCCGGCATAACCACCGCCCACGGCGCCTGCGACCGTAGCGATCTTCTTGCCGTTGCCACCACCGATCTGGTTGCCCAGCAGACCACCCGCCACCGCACCCAGCACGGTACCGGCGATCTGGTGCTGGTCCTGGACAGGCTTCTGCCGGGTCACGGCGACGTCCTTGCAGACCTCACGCGGGGTCTTGAAGGTTTCCTTGACCGGCTGCACCGCGAGCACCTCGGCATATTCGGGGCCATTACCCACAAGGCTGTAGGTAGCGACAGCGCCACCGGCGGTTACACCGACCGCACCCAAAACGGCGCCGACGAGCATCGACTTGTTCACATGGACCTCCTGGTTCATCAACCGGCGCATCTGCGCCCTACTCCCTGCCTTGGAGTACAGCTTTTTTCCCGAGTTCCCGTAGGACCTATCCCACGCCATCGACTGGGACAACCATCACACCGCGCCCCTGCGAGATGAACACCGCCCCAAACAAAAAGGGCCTGCAGATGCAGGCCCTTCTGGCAGCACACTCAAACTCAGGGACGCTCGTCCACCTCGGTGGCCACGGCCGGAGGAATCAGATCCTCCGAACTCAGGCCCAGCCAGATCAGCACCGGGGCGCTGATGTAGATCGAGGAATAGGTACCCACGACCACACCCACCAGCAGCGCGACCGCGAAGCCGTGCAGGCTGTCGCCACCGAACACCAGCAGCGCGACCAGAGCCAGCGCGGTGGAAGTGGAGGTGGCGATGGTACGCAACAGGGTCTGGGTGCACGAGACGTCGATGTTCTCGATCAGGTCGGCCTTGCGCAATACGCGGAAGTTCTCGCGGATACGGTCGAAGATGATGATGGTGTCGTTCAGCGAATAACCGATCATCGCCAGCACAGCCGCCAGCACGGTCAGGTCGAACGGCAACTGGAAGAACGCGAGGATGCCGAGGGTGACGATCACGTCGTGCACCAGGGAAGCGACCGCACCGACGCCGAACTTCCACTGGAAGCGGAATGCCAGATACAGCAGGACACCGCCCAGCGCGAGCAGCATGGCGAGGCCACCCTGGTCACGCAGCTCTTCGCCCACCTGCGGACCGACGAACTCGACGCGCTTGACCACGAACTTGCTCTCGGCGTCGATCTTGCGCAGGGACGCGGCAACCTGGTTACCCAACTGGGGGTCTTCACCCGCCAGGCGTACCAGCACATCGGTGCTGGCACCGAAGCTCTGCACAACGGCATCGCGGTAGCCGGCCTGGCCCAGCTCTTCCTTGATCAGCTCGAGGTTGGCGGGCTTCTCGTACGCCAGCTCGATCAGGGTGCCGCCGGTGAAGTCCAGGCCGAAGTTAAGGCCCTTCATGAACAGCGCACCGATACCGATCAGGCTGATGACGACGGTGACGGCGAACGCGAAATTGCGGATCGCCATGAAGCGGATTGTTGACTTGATCATGGCTGCCTCAGATCCACAGTTTCTTGAAGTTACGGCCACCGAAGATCAGGTTGACCAGACCACGGGTGAACATGATCGCAGTGAACATCGAGGTGACAATACCCAGCGACATGGTGACGGCGAAGCCCTTGATCGGGCCAGTACCCAGCGCGAAGAGAATGCCGCCCACCAGCAGGGTGGTCAGGTTGGAGTCGACGATCGCCGCATAGGCGCGGTCGAAACCTTCATGAATGGCACGCTGCACGGACATGCCATTGGCCAGCTCCTCGCGTATCCGCGAGAAGATCAGCACGTTGGCGTCCACCGCCATGCCCAGGGTCAGCACGATACCCGCGATGCCCGGCAGGGTGAGGGTCGCACCGATCGCGGACATCAGCCCTACCAGCAGCGCCAGGTTGAAGGCCAGAGCAACGGTCGCCAGCACACCGAAGAAACGGTAGATGGCGATGATGAACAGCGACACGAAGATCATCGCCCACTCGGTGGATTCGATGCCCTTGATAATGTTCTCGGCACCCAGGCTCGGACCGATGGTGCGTTCCTCGGCGAAGTACATCGGTGCGGCCAGGCCACCGGCGCGCAGCAGCAGAGCCAGCTCGGAGGACTCGCCCTGGCCGTTCAGGCCGGTGATGCGGAACTGGCTGCCCAGCGGCGACTGGATGGTCGCCAGGCTGATGATCTTCTTCTCTTCCTTGAAGCTCTGGATCGCAACTTCCTGCTCGACGCCGTCGACCACCTGCTTGACGTAGCGGGTCAACGGGCGCTGCTCGATGAAGATCACCGCCATGCTGCGACCGACGTTGTTGCGGGTGGCACGGTTCATCAGCTCGCCACCGTGGCCATCCAGACGGATGTTCACCTGCGGGCGGCCGTTCTCGTCATAGCTGGCCTGGGCATCGGTGACCTGGTCACCGGTGATGATCAGGCTGCGCTCCAGCGGCACGGGCGGGCGCCCCGGCTCACGGAATTCGAAGGATTCGGTGCTGGCCTTGCTGGCATCGGGTGCAGCGGCGAGGCGGAATTCGAGGTTGGCGGTCTTGCCCAGGATGCGCTTGGCTTCGGCGGTGTCCTGCACGCCTGGCAGCTCGACCACGATGCGGTTGGCGCCCTGGCGCTGCACCAGCGGCTCGGAGACGCCCAACTCGTTCACACGGTTGCGGACGGTGGTCAGGTTCTGCTTGATCGAGTATTCGCGGATCTCGGTCAGCTTGGCCTGGGTCAGGGTCAGGCTCATCACCTGCTGGTCGCCACGCTCGGCGGTCTTCAGATCGAAGTCGGTGAAGGATTTGCGGATCAGCGACTGGGCTTTTTCCAGCGACTCCTGGTCGCTGAAGCCGAGCTGGAAGCCATTGTCGATGCCCGGCAGGCTGCGGTAACGCACGCGCTCCTTGCGCAGCAGGGTGCGGACTTCGCCTTCGTAGATCTTCACGCGGGCGGATACGGCTTTCTCCATGTCCACTTCCAGCAGGAAGTGCACGCCACCGGAGAGGTCGAGGCCGAGCTTCATCGGCGTCGCATGCACGCTGCGCAGCCAGTCAGGAGTGGTCGGTGCCAGGTTGAGCGCGACCACGTAGTCGTCCCCCAGGATCTTGCGCACGACATCCTTGGCCGGCAACTGATCGCCCAGCTTCGTCAGGCGCAGCAGGCCACCGCGCTCGCTGACGCTAGCACTTTTCACTTCGATCCCGGCCTGCTTGAGAGCCGCCACGGAGCGATCGAGATCGCCCTGCTGGATCTTCAGCGCCGTGCTGTTGCCGGATACCTGGATGGCCGGGTCATCGGGGTAGAGGTTGGGAGCGGAATAAACCAGGCCGAGGGCGAGAACCGCCAGGATCAGCAGATATTTCCACAGAGGGTATTTGTTGAGCATGACACCGCCCGTTATGACGCGGGGCGCCTTAGGCGCCCCGTGAATGGTGAAGAACGAATCGTTAGATGGCTTTCAGCGTGCCTTTCGGCAGCGTGGCCGCGATGGCGACCTTCTGGATCTTAAGCTCGACGGTATCGGAAACCTCGATGACCACGAAGTCATCGGAAACCTTGACCACCTTGCCAGCGATACCGCCGGAGGTGACCACTTCGTCGCCCTTCTGCAGGTTGCCCAGCAGGTTCTTGTGTTCCTTGGCGCGCTTGGACTGGGGACGCCAGATCATCAGGTAGAAGATGACCAGGAAACCGATCAGGAAAACCCACTCAAAGCCGGTGCCGGCGGGACCAGCGGCGGCTGCCGGGGCAGCGGCGTCGGCATAGGCGGCGGGAATCAGAAAGCTCATGTAGCACTCCTGTTGCGAAAATACGAAGAATGTTCAGCTCTATATATGCGGCGTTATCAGTCCAGGGGCGGTGTCGGTAGTCCGCGCCGGGCATAGAAGGCATCGACAAAGGCGGCCAATTTACCCTGTTGGATTGCCTCGCGCAAACCAGCCATAAGGCGCTGGTAATGCCGCAAGTTGTGGATTGTATTCAACATGCTGCCGAGCATTTCGCCGCATTTGTCCAGATGGTGCAGATAGGCCCTGGAGAAATGTTTGCAGGTGTAACAGTCGCAGCTCGGATCCAGCGGCGAATCATCGTGCTTGTGCACCGAGTTGCGGATCTTCAGCACCCCGGTCTCGACGAAAAGGTGGCCGTTGCGCGCGTTGCGGGTGGGCATCACGCAGTCGAACATATCGACGCCGCGCCGTACGCCCTCCACAAGATCCTCCGGCTTGCCGACACCCATCAGGTAGCGCGGCTTGTCGGCCGGCATCTGCGCCGGCAGGTAGTCGAGCACGCGGATCATCTCTTCCTTGGGCTCCCCCACCGACAGCCCACCGATGGCCAGACCATCGAAGCCGATCCGGTCCAGCCCTTCGAGCGAACGCATGCGCAGCTCTTCATGCATGCCGCCCTGGACGATGCCGAACAGCGCAGCGGTGCTTTCGCCGTGGGCGGCCTTGGAACGGCCGGCCCAACGCAGCGACAGCTCCATGGAGCGCCTGGCCACGTCGAAATCCGCCGGATAGGGCGTGCACTCGTCGAAGATCATCACGATGTCCGAGCCGAGGTCGCGCTGGACCTGCATCGACTCCTCGGGCCCCATGAATACCTTGGCGCCGTCGACTGGGGAGGCGAAGGTCACGCCCTCCTCCTTGATCTTGCGCATCGCGCCCAGGCTGAACACCTGGAAGCCCCCCGAGTCGGTGAGGATCGGCCCCTGCCATTGCATGAAGTCGTGCAGGTCGCCGTGACGCTTGATCACTTCCATGCCCGGGCGCAGCCAGAGGTGGAAGGTGTTGCCGAGGATGATCTGCGCGCCGATGGCCTCGATGTCGCGCGGCAGCATGCCCTTCACCGTCCCATAGGTGCCGACCGGCATGAAGGCCGGCGTCTCGACCACGCCACGGGGGAAGGTCAGGCGGCCACGACGGGCCTTGCCTTCGGTGGCCAGCAGTTCGAAGGTCATGCGGCAGGTGCGTGTCATGCTTGGTCCTCGGGCCCGCGCGGTGCGGGGTTGCGGGTGATGAACATGGCATCACCGTAACTGAAGAAGCGATAGCCCTGCTCGACCGCCGCCGCATAGGCAGCCATGGTCTCCGGGTAGCCGGCGAAGGCCGACACCAGCATCAGCAGGGTGGATTCGGGAAGATGGAAATTGGTCACCAGGGCATCCACCACATGGAACGGCTTGCCCGGGTAGATGAAGATGTCGGTATCGCCACTGAAGGGCTTGAGCGTACCGTCCCGCGCGGCGCTTTCCAGCGAACGCACGCTGGTAGTTCCTACGGCGATCACCCGCCCCCCTCGCGCACGGCAGGCGGCGACCGCATCCACGACCTCCTGGTCGACCTGGAGCCACTCGCGGTGCATGTGGTGCTCCTCGATACGCTCGACACGAACCGGCTGGAAGGTGCCGGCCCCGACGTGCAGGGTGACGAAGGCCGTCTCGACGCCCTTGGCCGCGATGGATTCCAGCAGCGCCTCGTCGAAATGCAGCCCGGCCGTGGGCGCCGCGACGGCACCGGCATGGCGTGCATAGACAGTCTGGTAGCGCTCGCGATCGGCATCCTCGTCCGGCCTGTCTATATAAGGAGGCAATGGCATGTGCCCGAGGCGATCAAGCAAGGGCAGCACCTCTTCGGCGAAGCCCAGCTCGAACAGCGCATCGTGCCGCGCAAGCATGGTCGCCTCGGCGCCACCGTCGATGAGGATGGTCGAACCCGGCTTGGGCGACTTGCTCGAACGCACATGGGCGAGCACGCGGTGGCTGTCCAGCACGCGCTCCACGAGGATTTCCAGCTTGCCGCCAGAGGCTTTCTGGCCGAACAGGCGCGCCGGGATGACCCGGGTGTTGTTGAACACCATCAGGTCTCCGGGGCGCAGGTAGCCCAGCAGGTCGGCGAAACCCTTGTGGGCCAGTTCGCCGGTGGGGCCGTCCAGCACCAGCAGGCGGCTGGCGCGGCGCTCGCTCAGGGGATGGCGGGCGATGAGGTGCTCGGGGAGCTCGAAGTGGAAGTCGGCAACGCGCATGGTGGGGTCGTCTCGCAGGGGCGCGAATATTAACGGAAATGCGGAAATCTGACCACGCAGGCGGATTGACCCGCCTCGGTCGCCTCCCTATACTGCGCCGCCATCGTGCCCCGGTGGCGGAATCGGTAGACGCGGCGGATTCAAAATCCGTTTCTGGCGACAGAGTGAGAGTTCGAGTCTCTCCCGGGGCACCACGACTCCAGCAAGCCTTCGTCCTCGACGGACTTGCAGCCCTCCGCAACGGCTTTTCATCCTCCTATTGCGTCCTTTTTCCAGATGCAGTGCATCAGCATTGGAAATCTTCCCAAACCCCGCCTAGCATTGAGCTTTCGGGGGGTTGGCAATTCAAAGAAAGTTAGCGTAGAGTGTGCGCACTGTGTTTGCATGGGTCGCTGTTGAATCGTGACCTGGTGCAGTAGATCCTACAGATCCGCTACATCCCGCTCGACTTCTCTTACTCTCTGCAACCAGTTCCAGCCCTCTATGCTTTAAGAAAAGCAAGAGGCTGTCATCAACTCTAGTTTCAAGGAAATAAGACATGTCGAATCGTCAAAACGGCACCGTTAAGTGGTTCAACGACGAGAAGGGTTTTGGTTTCATCACCCCCGAAAGCGGTCCGGATCTGTTCGTGCACTTCCGCGCAATCGAAGGTAACGGCTTCAAGAGCCTGAAAGAAGGCCAGAAAGTCAGCTTCGTCGCTGTGCAAGGTCAAAAAGGCATGCAGGCCGACCAGGTTCAAGTCCTGGGCTAAGCCTCCTGCTTGAAAGAACCCCCGATGGAAACATCGGGGGTTTTTTTATGCCCGTGATTCCATAGGGCCCAGCCTTTAGAATGTCGCAACCCCACGCTTGCAAGGGCTTTCCATGCCGAACCCGAAACTGCGCCCCGAAGGCGACTTCCCCGTCGCCGGGCCGATCCGTCGCTTCGCCGCGATCTTCTATGACTTCCTCCTCTGCGTGGCCCTGATGATGGTGGTCACCCTCTTCTACCAGCAGGTGATACTGCGCGCGATCTTCGGTGGCGAACGCCTGCGGCAGATGGCCGAGCAAGGTGCGCTGATCGGCGACCCCATACTCTCCAGCCTGCTGTTCCTCAGCCTGTTCGCCTTCTTCAGCAAGTTCTGGATGCGCGGCGGCCAGACCCTCGGCATGCAGGTCTGGGGCGTGCGCATCCAGAACCGCGACGGCTCGGCCATCAGCCTGTGGCAGGCCCTGCTGCGCTTCGTGGTCGCCATCGGCTCCTGGCTCTGCTTCGGCCTCGGCTTCCTGTGGATGATATTCGACAAGCAGAAACGCAGCTGGCACGACATGTACTCCGACAGCCAGGTGGTGCAGCTGCCGAAGAACATCCACAAGAAGTAGCGCCGCCGAATCGCACCCAAGAAAAAGCCGGCTCGCAGCCGGCTTTTTTTTGCCCGGGAGAACTACCCCGCGCGCCTCAGCAGCAGCACGCCAGCCAGCGCGCAGATTCCCGCCGGGATCAGCACCGCCAGCAGCGGCGAGAACCCGAACACCAGGCTGGATGGCCCGAGCAGGTCCTGGCTGATGCGCACCACGAAGCCGATCACCACGCCGGTGAACACGCGCTGCCCCAGCGTCACCGATCGCAGCGGACCGAAGATGAAGGAAATCGCCATCAGCACCAGCGCACCGGTGACCAGTGGCTGCAGCACCTTGGTCCAGAACGCCAGCCAGTAGCGGCCATTGTTCAGCCCCTGGTCCGCCAGGTAGTGGGTGTAGCGCCACAGCCCGGTGATCGACAGCGCTTCGGGCTCCATCGCCACGGTGCCCAGCAGTTGCGGGCTCAGCTCGATGTCCCAGCGCTCGTTCGGCGACTCGATCACTTCGGTGTGGTCGCCACGGAAGTAGGTCGTGGAAACGTCTTCCAGCTGCCAGTGATCGGTCTGGTACATGGCACGGCGGGCGAAGCTCGCCGACTGCATGCGTCGCTCGCCATCGAAGTCGTAGCGGGTCACGCCATAGAGCACGCCATTGGGCTGCACGGCGTTGATGTGCACGTACTGGTTGCCCTGGCGATGCCACTGGCCGCGCTTCGCGCTCTGCGCCTCGCCACCGCCCTGCGCAAGCGCACGGTTGCCCTGGGCCAGGTTCTCGCTCCAGGGCGCGACGTATTCACCGATCAGCACGCCCACCAGCATCAACACCAGCAGCGGCTTCATCACCGCCCAGACGATGCGCCCGATGGACACACCCGCCGCCCGCATGATGGTCAGCTCGCTGCTGCTGGCCAGGCCGCCGAGGCCGATCAGGCTGCCGATCAGCGCGGCCATCGGCAGCATCTCGTAGATGCGCCGCGGCGTGGTCATGAGTACATAGACGGCCGCTTCCATGACGCCGTAGGAGCCGTCGACGTCGCCCAGTTCATCGATGAAGGCGAACAGCAGCGCCAGCCCGACTATCACCCCCAGCACCGCGAGGATGCCGAAGAACACGCTGGTGCCGATATAACGATCCAACCTAACCATGGGCCACCTCACGGGCATCACGACGAGCTGCCCACTTCAGCCGCAACGGCTCCCAGTAAAGCAATGACAGGCCGACCACCAGGAACATCCCGTGCACCCACCAGAGGCCGAGCGCCATGGGGATCTTGCCCTTGTCCAGCTGGCCGCGCGCAGCGATCAGCAGGGACAGGTAGGCCATATAAAGGAGGATCGCCGGCAGCAGCTTGAGGAAGCGGCCCTGGCGCGGATTGACCCGCGACAGCGGCACCGCCAGCAGGGTCACCACGAACACCAGCAGCGGGATGGAAATCCGCCACTGCAGCTCCGCCTGGTAACGCGGGTTGTCGCTGCCGATCAGCTCGGACGTCGGGATCGCCTCGCGCTCGCCGATCTCGCTGCTGATCTCCGGCTTGGGCAGGAGGATGCCGTAGGTCTCGTACTTGATCGCGCGATAGTCGGCCTTGCCCGGGTTGCCGTCGTAGCGGTAGCCGTTCTCCAGGATCAGGTAGCGGCTGCCATCCTCGTGGATGACCTGGCGGCCCTTCTCCGCCACCAGCACCCCGATGCCACGTTCCTTGTTGTCCTGCGACAGGCGCTTCTCGGAGATGAACACTCCACCCAGCTCGCCGCGATCAGCCGAGAGGCTCTCGGTGTAGGTCACCCGCGTGCCGTTCTTCATGGTCTGAAAGCGGCCGGGCACCAGCGTGTCGAACTCGGTCAGCGCGTCCTGCTCATTGAGGATGCGTGCCACCTGCGCCACGCCCTGCGGGGCCAGGCCCAGGCTCAGCCAGGCAACCAGCAGCGCCACCAGGGTCGCCGGCGCCAGGCTGTAGGCCATCAGGCGCTGCTGGCTCATGCCGGTGGCGGCGAGCACGGTCATCTCGCTGTCCAGGTAGAGCCGGCCATAGGCCAGGAGGAAACCGAGGAACAGGCCCAGCGGCAGGATCAGCTCGAGGAAGCCCGGCAGGCGAAAGCCCATGATCAGGAACAGCACGCCCGGGTCGAGGACGCCTTGCGCGGCCTGGGCCAGGTACTTGATGAAGCGACCACTCATGATGATCACCAGCAGCACCGCACTCACGGCGCTGAGGGTGACCAGGACTTCACGGGACAGATAACGGAAGACAATCAAACCAGACACTCCAGGGTTGTCAGGCTCAGGCGGCTACGCTCAAACTAGCCGCTTTGTGGCCAGCCCGCCGAACCGGCGGACCACTGAAAAATGGCCGGCATTATATCCTGCAATCCCGACTCTTTGTCTTGGGGACATACGTCATGGAATTCCTCGTCAAAAGCGCTCGCCCGGAAACCCTGAAAACCGCCACCCTGGTCGTCGCCGTCAGCGAAGGCCGCAAACTGGGCACCGCCGCCAGCGCACTGGATGGCGCCACCGGTGGCGCCATCGCCGCCCTGCTCAAGCGTGGCGATATCGCCGGCAAGGTCGGCCAGACCCTGCTGCTGCACAGCCTGCCCAACCTCAAGGCCGAACGCGTGCTGCTGGTGGGCGTGGGCAAGGAGCGCGAACTCGGCGACCGCCAGTTCCGCAAGGTGGTCGCCGCCGTCAACGGCGTGCTCAAGGGCCTCGGCGGCAGCGATGCGGTACTGGCCCTGGGCGAACTCGCCGTGAAGGGCCGCGACGCCTACGGCAAGGCGCGCCTGCTGGTGGAGACCCTGGCCGACGGCACCTACCGTTTCGATCGCTTCAAGAGCACCAAGGCCGATGCCCCGGCCCTGAAGAAGATCACCCTGCTGGCCGAGAAGGCCGAGCTCGCCGATGTCGAGCGTGGCAGCGCCCATGCCCGGGCCATCGCCACCGGCATGGCCTTCACCAAGGACCTCGGCAACCTGCCGCCGAACCTCTGCCACCCCAGTTTCCTCGCCGAGGAAGCCAAGGCCCTGGCCAAGGCCCACAAGAACCTCAAGGTCGAAGTACTGGACGAGAAGAAGCTCAAGGAGCTCGGCGCCGGTGCCTTCCTCGCGGTCGCCCAGGGCAGCGACCAGCCACCGCGGATGATCGTGCTCCACTACCAGGGCGGCAAGAAGGACGACAAACCCTTCGCCCTGGTCGGCAAGGGCATCACCTTCGACACCGGCGGCATCAGCATCAAGCCCGCCGCCGGCATGGACGAGATGAAGTACGACATGTGCGGTGCCGCTAGCGTGCTCGGCACCTTCCGCGCCCTGGTCGAGCTGCAGCTGCCGATCAACGTCGTCGGCCTGCTGGCCTGCGCCGAGAACATGCCTAGCGGCGGCGCCACCCGCCCCGGCGACATCGTCACCACCATGAGCGGCCAGACCGTCGAGATCCTCAACACCGACGCCGAAGGCCGCCTGGTGCTGTGCGATACCCTCACCTACGCCGAGCGCTTCAAGCCCCAGGCGGTGATCGACGTCGCCACCCTCACCGGCGCCTGCATCGTCGCCCTGGGCAGCAACGTCTCCGGCCTCATGGGCAACAACGAGGCCCTGGTGAAGCAGCTCCTCAAGGCGGGCGAATACGCCGACGACCGCGCCTGGCAACTGCCGCTGTTCGACGAATACCAGGAGCAGCTCGACAGCCCCTTCGCCGACATCGCCAACATCGGCGGCCCCAAGGCCGGCACCATCACCGCCGGCTGCTTCCTGTCGCGCTTCGCCAAGAAATTCCACTGGGCCCACCTCGACATCGCCGGCACCGCCTGGGTCAGCGGCGGCAAGGACAAGGGCGCCACCGGTCGTCCGGTGCCCCTGCTCACCCAGTACCTGCTGGACCGCGTGTAAACTGCCGCACCGCCCGGCGGCTCAGGCCGCCGGGCACCCGCCCCACCTCAGGAACACCCAGCCATGACCCGCGTCGAGTTCTACGTCCTTTCCTCCAGCAGTCCGGCGGACCGCCTGCGCGCCGCCTGCCAGCTGGCGAGCAAGGCCTGGCGCCATGGCCTGCCGGTGTTCGTGCGCTGCGCCGACAAGGCCCAGGGCGCCGAGCTGGACGAACTGCTGTGGCGCTTCAAGGCCGAGACCTTCATCCCCCACGGCCTGCACGAAGACGACCCGCAGGCGCCGGTGGTGATCGGCGGCGACGAGCAGCCCGAGGCCGCCCAAGGCCTGCTGATCAACCTCGACGCCAGCCTCTCGCCGCATCTCGAACGCTTCAGCCGCATCATCGAGATCGTCAACCAGGAACCGGCCCTGCTGGCCGCCTGCCGCGAGAATTTCCGTACCTACCGCCAGCGCGGCTATGATCCAAAGCGAGTCGAACTCTAAGCACGCCCCATGGACAACTCCAGACCGCCGCAAAAGCCCGCACACCTGCTGGACGACCTCGAATCGATCCGTGCCCTGCTCGACGAACACACCAGCAGCGAGCCGCCCCTGCTCACCGAGTCCGTCGACCCGGACAGCATCCCCCTGCTCTCCGAGATCGTCGAAGCGCCGCCCTTCGAGCTGGCTCCCCGGGGTGCCGAGCCCATCGCACCCAGCCCGGCCCCGGCACCCAGCCTGCAGCCCGCCCC
>NZ_QKRU01000054.1:0-49810 GCF_003234055.1 Pseudomonas sp. 57B-090624 | reverse complement strand
GGGCCTTTGTTCCGGGGGCTTCGGGGCGGGGCGATCTTAGCATCGGGAAATATCTTGACGGTGCTAAGATTTAAATCTTAGCATCGCTAACATTCAGCCCCGAGGTGCATCCCATGGATTCAAGATATGCGTGCTTCGCGCTCAGCATCGACAGCGGTGTCGCCCACTTGCAACTCAATCGCCCCGACAAGGCCAACAGCCTGACGCGGGCCTTCTGGAGCGAGCTGCCGGAAGCGGTAGGGCGCCTGAGCCGTTCCGGCCAGGTGCGGGCGCTGGTCATTTCGGCGCAGGGCAAGACGTTCTGCGGCGGCCTGGACATGCAGATGTTTTCCACGGCCAAGGAATTCCATGCCAGCAGCCCGCAGGAGCGGGAGCTGCTGCAGGTCAACCTGGAGCGCATGCAGGGGGCGCTGAATGCCCTGGAGCAGGCGCGCTTCCCGGTGATCGCGGCGGTGCAGGGCGCCTGCATCGGCGGTGGCTTCGACCTGATCGCCGCCTGTGACCTGTGCTTCGCCAGCGAGGCGGCCACCTTCCGCATCGAGGAAACCAACGTCGGCATGATGGCCGACCTGGGCGTGCTGCAGCGCCTGCCACGGCTGATCCCGGCCGGCGTGGCGCGCTACCTGGCGTTGACCGGGGACACCCTGGGCGCCGCCGAAGCCTACCGCCTGGGCCTGCTGGCCAAGCTCTTCGCCACGCCCGAGGCGCTGCTGGAGGGGGCCTTCGCCGCCGCCCGCAGGATCGCCGAGCGCCCGCCGGTGGCGATCAACGGGATCAAGCGCGCGATGCTCTACAGCCGTGACCACGGCGTCTACGAATCCCTGCAGCACACCGTCCTGCTGCAGAGCGCCATCCTCAGCGGGCAGGACATCCTGCGCTCGGTGGGGGCGCGGGCGGCGGGTACGCCGGCGCAGTTCCCCGACCTGCTCGAATTGCAGGAAACCTTCTGAGGCCTTTTTTCCAACCCAATCTTATCGTTGATAAGTTCGAGGTGATCGATGACGCATTACGACGCCGTGGTGATCGGCGCCGGCAACGCCGGGCTGACCGCCGCCACTGCGCTGCAGCGGGGCGGCAGCCGCACCCTGCTGGTGGAGCGCCACAACATTCCCGGGGGCTGCGCGACCTCCTTCGTGCGCGGCAACTTCGAGTTCGAGGTGGCGCTGCACCAGCTCAGCGGCCTGGGCACCGAGGACAAGCCGTTCGTGATGCGGACGTTCTTCGACAAGCTCGGGGTGCTGGACAAGGTCCAGTTCATCCAGGAGCACGCCTTGTACCGCCTGGTGGTGCCCGGTGAGCTGGACGTCACCCTGCCGGCCAGCTGGTCGGGCATCCGCCGCCTGCTGCAGGGCATGTACCCCGCCGAAAGCGAGGCCATCGAGCGCTTCATGCTGGTGTGCGAGAAGGTCACCCTGGAAAGCTTCATGACCCTGCCGCAGGCCAGCCGCAGCAACAGCGAGGCGATGCTCAGGTCGCTGTGCCCGTACTACGTGCAGTACGGCTTCCGCCCGGCGCGGGAGGTGCTGGACGAGTTCTTCGCAGACGCCAAGCTGAAGAACATCCTCGCCACCTACTGGCTCTACCTCGGCGTGCCGCCGAGCATGCTGCCCTTCGCCGACCTGGCGACCATGCTCTACGCCTATGCGGTGTTCAAACCCTGGCACATCAAGGGCGGCTCCCAGGCCATGTCCAACGCGCTGGTGGGGTCCTTCCTCGAAGCGGGTGGCGAGGTGCGCTTCAACTGCGCCGTGGAGCGGATCCACACCGAGGAGGGGCGCGTCTGCGGTGTCACCCTGGAAGGCGGCGAGCGGGTCGGGTGCGACGCGGTGGTGTCCAACGCCAGCCCGCTGATCACCTTCAACGAGCTGCTCGACCTGCCGCAGCCGCCGTCGAAGGTGCGGCAGGACTTCAAGTCTCGGCGCATGGGCACCTCGGCCTTCGTCATCTACCTCGGCCTGGACTGCACGCCGCAGGAGCTGGGGGTGACCACCGCCTCCAGCTTCATCTACGAGACCCTCGACGAGGAGCAGATCCACGCGCGCATGGGCAGCCTGGAGCCGCCGCTGGGCGGCATGCTCACCTGCTATAACCTGGAGGACCCGAGCGCCGCCCCCGAGGGCAAGAGCCAGGTGGTGCTGGTCTGCCTGCAATACGGCGATGTGTGGAAGTCGGTGAAGCCGGAAGACTACGCGCAGACCAAGTACGCCTTCGCCGAGAAGCTCATCGCGGTGATCGAGAAGGTCTACCCGAAGGTGCGCCAGTACATCGAAGAGGTCGAGGTGGCCACGCCGCTGACCATGATGCGCTACCTCAACACGCCCGGCGGCGCCATCTACGGCTTCCAGCAGAGCGCGCAGGACTCGGCGCTGCTGCGCGAGCGCCTGGACGCGGCGCCGGGCCTGTACATGGCCGGCGCCTGGACCTCCATGGGCGGTTTCCAGCCCACCTACATGGCCGGCGAATCCACCGCCCGCGCCGTACTCAAGCACCTGAAGGCGAAGAAAGAGGTGGCCCATGCCTGAGCACAACCCGTTGAACGCGATCGCCGGCTATGCCGAGGCCTTCGCCGCCAAGCTGGCGCTGGAGGAGGGGGGCAGCGACTTCCAGGAAGTGCGCGGCGAGGTGGGCAGCACCGTGGTGCAGCTGCACCCCAAGCGCCTGGCGCTGGAGGTGGCCGAGATCATCGACGAGACCCCGAGCACCCGCACCCTGCGCCTGGTGGCGGCCGACGGCCAGCCGCTGCCGCCATTCCAGGCGGGGCAGTACGTCAACCTGTTCGTCGAGATCGACGGCGTGCACACGGCCCGGCCCTACGCCATGTCCTCCTCGCCGCTGCAGCGCATGCACTACGACCTGACGGTGAAGCGGGCCCAGGGCGGCTTCGTCTCCCACTACCTGCTCGATGGCGTGAGCGTGGGGCAGCGCCTGACCAGCTCCGGGCCGATGGGCACCTTCCACCACAACCCGCTGTTCCATGGCGACGACCTGGTGTTCCTCGCCGGTGGCTCGGGCGCGGCGCCGGCCCGCAGCATCCTGCTGAACATCCTCGACCGCCAGCCGCCGCAGCGCCTGCACATGGTCTACGTGAACAGCCATGTGGACGACGTGATCTTCGCCGAGGAGCTGCGCGAACTGGCCGCGCGCCATGCCAACTTCACCCTCAGCGAAGTCATCTCGCGCCCGCCGGCAGACTATGCCGGGCACAGCGGTCGCCTGACCCTGGAGACGCTCCAGGCGCTGTTGGGCGAGGTCGGCGAGCGGATGTACTACATCTGCGGGCCGACGCCGTTCAACGACAGCTGCGTGGCACTGCTCGGCGAGCTGGGCGTGGCCCGGCGGCGCATCCGGGTCGAGGCCAACGGTGCGCCGAAGACTCCGCACGAGCAGGCCGGCTGGCCGGCGGGCGTGGCGCTGGAGGATGAGGTGCAGGTCACCGTGCGCGGCCGTGGCAGCTTCCGCAGCCAGGTCGGCGAGCCCCTGCTCAATGCCCTGGAGCGCAACGGCTACTTCGTGGAGAACGCCTGCCGCTCGGGCGAGTGCAGCCTGTGCCGGGTCAAGCTGGTGGCAGGCAACGTGTTCAACCCGCAGGAGGCGCATCTGCGCCAGTCCGACCGTGACTTCGGCTGGATCTATGCCTGCGTGGCGTTCCCCACCGGGGACATCGAAATCCTGCTGTAACGCGGCGCGGGCGGCTCGTCATCGCGGGCCGCTCGCCGGCAACCTCGCGGCGTTCGCCCCGGACGCGCGCAGGGCGTCGAGCGGCTGGCCGCCTACAAGGTGCCCAGGCGCATCGGGTGCCGCGCGCAATTGCCCAAGCCGTCCATCGGCAAGATACTCCGGGCCCAGCTGTGCACCTGAGCGGGCATGGGCCCATGCCGGGCAGGTTTCTTTCTGATTGAGGAGTTCCGATGTCGATCTGGATCACCGCCTTGCCCGTGCTGGCGGTCGGGCTCGGCGCCCACTACCTGCGTACGGCGGCGCGCAAGCCGGAGCTGGTCTATCAGGCCAACCCGGAGAACCAGGCGCTGATCGCCCAGGTGCCGCGCCTCACCCGGCGCTTCTGGGCGACGCCCTGGCTGTTCAACGGCCACCTGCAACTGCTTGGCCTGGGCCTGAAGAAGGCCTTCGCCCCGCGCCTGGCCTACGACCGGGTCGACACCCTGCGCATGGCCGATGGCGGCACCACGGCGCTGCACTGGCTCGGCGCCGAGCTGCCGGCGGAGGTGCCGACCCTGGTGGTGCTGCACACCATCACCGGCTCGCCCCACAGCATGCGCGGCTTCGTGCGGGACCTGCAGCGGCTCACCGGCTGGCGCGTGGTGTTCTGCGAGCGCCGTGGCCACGGCCGGCTGCCGCTGACCAGCCCGCGCTTCAACACCCTGGGCGACACGGCGGACCTGCGCGAACAGCTGCGCCTGATCGGCGAGCGCTACCCCCGCTCGCCGCTCTACGCCGCCGGTATTTCCGCCGGCACGGGGCTGCTGATCCGCTACCTGGGCGAGGAGGGCGAGGCGACACCGTTGCGCGGCGCCTTCGCCTACTGCCCGGGCTACGACATCCGCGTGGCCTTCGCCCGCTCGCGCGCGCCCTACACCCGCCTGATGGCGCGCAAGCTGGTGCGCCAGTTCGTCACCCCCAACCGCGAGGCACTGGCGCACCTGCCCAGCCTGGCCGCCCTGGAGGGCGCGCAGAGCCTGGATGAGTTCCACCGCCACCTGTACGAGTGCGCGGGCTACCCCAGCCAGCAGGCCTACCTGGAGAGCTGCAACCCGATCACGGTGATGGAGACGGTGAGCATCCCGCTGCTGGTGCTCAACGCCGAGGATGATCCGGTGTGCGTGGTGGGCAACGTGCGCGACCACCAGCACGCCATGGCACGCATGCCCAGGACCGTGCTGGCGGTCACCCGGCGGGGCAGCCACTGCGCCTACCTCGCCGGCTTCACCGCGCGCTCGTGGGCGCATCACCTGGCGGCCGAGTTTCTCCGGGCGGTGGACGTGCAAGCCCGGCGCTAGCCGCTACGCGGCCCGGTTCAGCTTGAGCTAGACACGCTTCAGCACATGCTGAGTGCGTGGTGTGCCGCCGAAAGATATGGTGAGAGTAAGGGTGTATCCATCACGGGAAAGCAGCAGGTTTACCGGAAGATCCGAAGCTTCGAATGCAATATCCGATTTCGACTTAAGTTGCCCGCTCAAGTGGATAACGTTAGGGAAACCGAACAGAGCAAACAGCTCAACAGATTGGCCAGCGGCACCAACAACTCCAGCCATTTGCACCTTGTCCCTCATGCGGAGCTCAATCATCTGGCCGTGTCCCGAGCGCGTTATCTGCAATAGAGCTGCATCATCGAGCGATCTGTACGTACCGGCCAGATGTTGCATGAACTCAAGAGCGGGAATATGCGTGATCATTTCGAGCGCCGGGGCGTTGTGGTTGAAGGGGGATGTCAGGGTGTCTCAGGCAAACTCATCTGCCGGCGATGTCACCAATGCCAGGCGATGGTAGGTTGCCAGCAATGCCATTCTTATGAGCGGCATCATGATATGGAAATTACAGCGAGCGCTTTGGGTTTGGCGTGAGGCCTGCTGGTAGCTGCATTCATATATCGTGCATTCCTTTGGCTGGCTCCGGTGCCTAACTTACGGAAAGTAGCTGAATGGATGGCGATATGTCATCAGGAAACGTGGACCCTTTTCGACGCTCCGTGCTGAAGTCGACGGCGGGCCATCCAGTTGCTGGTTCTGTTTGCCTCTGCGCCCGAACCGGCCCTATCAAACTCGAATACGGTGACTCGATTGACTGACTATGCCTGCCTGCTGAAAACCCCATCGGTCCAGGTCTACCAGGCCCTGCGCCTGGGTTCCGGCCTTAGCGGCAAGACCGATGAAGCTGCGGCCCGGGGGCTGCCCAATACGCTCTTCGCCGTCCAGGTCCTGCATGGGGAACAGCCCGTCGGGATGGGGCGGGTCATCGGTGATGGCGGCTGTTTCTTCCAGGTTGTGGACATCGCCGTCCTCAAGGAGCACCAGGGCAAGGGCCTGGGGAAACGCATCATGGGCGAGATCCTGACGTACCTCCAAGCCCATGTTCCGGCGAGCGGTTATGTCAGCCTCATCGCAGACGGCCAGGCGCAGGACCTGTATGCGCAGTTCGGGTTCGTTCATACCGCGCCGCGCTCGGTGGGCATGGCGTACAGGCCGTCGGAGGCGGCGGAAAGGCGCCGGGCGCCCGATAACGGCTCCTGATCCGCACGGTTCCCTTCCGGCTGATGGGGCAGGGACGGATGCACCGCCGCCTGCTGGCCGAGGGCAGCAGCTTCAGGCAGGTACTCAAGGAGGCCCTGATGCGCTCGCCCTGGAGCGCATCAGGGCCGGGCGGCTCTCGGTGGAGGAGATCGCCCAGTTGCTCGGCTACAGCGACGTGGCCAACTTCAGGCGGGCGTTCAGGCAATGGGAAGCCGTGGCGCCGTCGGAGTACCTGCGGGTGCAGGGCGAGGTGCTCAGAGCCGCCTCCCGCCATGCAAGTTGACCTGTTGCCCCAGGCGCCTGACGGGTCGGCCGCTGGCGGCGGTTTCTACGCATTCTTTATGGCGTGCCGTCCTGGCCATCTAGCTTCGTAACGCAGTAGCGGCGGATTCTCGGTGCGACCCATCGGGCCCAGCCTCGCACCTTGCGCAGGCCTGCCCGGCTACCCAGGGAAGACGTGATCCATGTTGAACTCCATGCCTCGAGGCCTGCTCACGGGCCTTGCCTTCCTCCTGGCGGCGGCGATCGCTACGCCCGTCGACGCCTACCCACACCCGCGCAGCGCTGGGCAGGGGCCGTCCAGCCCCGCCGCTCAGAGTCCCTGGCACGAACCGCGTGGCAAGGCCGCAGCCCCCGGTGAGCCGATGAACCTTGCTGGGGCCGATGTCGTCAGTCCGTGCCCGACGACGGGTGCTGGAGTGGCGTCCGTCCGATGCAGCGTGTCGGCACCGAGGGCGGCGAATGCTCCCTCAGCCTGGGCGGCATTGCGGCGTTCGATGGACCCGGTGACCCGGGACCCTGTCCGGGCCCCCTGATGCGGATCCAAGGAGAAACAAACGTGGATTCCCTCTGCCCCGACCTGCTGGCCGAGGTGCGCGCCTTTCGTGCGCAGCACCCGCAGGTGCGCCATGTCGATCTGATCTCCCTGGATATCCCGGGGCATTTCTACGGCAAACGCTATCCCGTTGAGCTGCTCGAGAAGGTGGCGGCCGGAAGTGCCCTCAAGCTGCCGCAGAACTGTGTGTTGCTGGGGGCGCAGGGCGGGATGTTCCAGATCGGCCGGTACTGCTTCAATGATGGCGACCCCGACGCCCGGCGTCGCCTGGTTCCCGGCACCTTGAAGCGGGTTGGCTGGGAAGCGCAGCCGCTGGGGCAGATGCTGATCACTTCCGAGGGCACCGAGGCTCCCATCGCCTTCGAGCCCCGTGAGGTGCTCGCGCGGGTCCTGGCGCGCCTGCGGGGCAAGGGCATCCATCCGGTGGTGGCCTTTGAACTGGAGTTCTATCTGTTCGCCGCCCAGTTGAGCGACGGCCTGCCGCAATTCCCTCGCGATCCGCTGACGGGCGATGCGGACGACCAGCCGAACATGCACATCGAACGCCTGTCGCGCTTTTCAGTCGTGCTCGATGAGATGGTCGAAACGGCTCGGGCCCAGGGTATCGACGCCACGGCCATCACCGCCGAGCGTGGACCTGGCCAGTTCGAGATCAATTTCAGCCACCTCGCCGACGGCCTGCGGGCTGCCGACTGGGCGGCCCTGTTCTGTCGCAGCACCCGAGGCGTGGCGCTCAAGCATGGCTACCGCGCCAGCTTCATGGCCAAGCCCTACCTGCAGCACGCGGGCAGCGGCATGCACGTACATGTCAGCCTCTACGACGAAGCGGGCGACAACCTGCTGGCGGCAGGACGGCAGTCGGCATTGCGGCATGCGGTAGCCGGTTGCCTGGAGCTGCTGCCCCACTGCATGCCCGTCTTCGCGCCGAACCACAACGCCCTGCGCCGCTACCGCGGTGCGGTTTGGGCTGGCTGGGGCTACGAGGACCGTAACGCCTGCCTGCGGATTCCAGAATCGGACCCGGGTAACCTGCGCATCGAGCATCGGCTGGCCGGTGCCGACGCCAATCCCTATCTGGTGCTGGCGACCATCCTCTGCGGGATGGAGATCGGCCTGGAGCGCCAGCGTGAGCCGGAGGAAAGCCAGGTCGGCGGCCTCGCGTTCCCGCAGGACATGATCGAGGCGGCTCGCGCCATGCAGCACCGGCCGGAACTGCGCGAGGGACTGGGGGCGGAGTTCGTCGATATCTACTGCGAGAACAAGCGGCAGGACCACCTGGCTTTCATGCAGGAAATCGGGGCGAACGAATACCGCTGGTACCTGTAGGAGAAGGCGGCAGGGCGTCACCCAGGCGATGGACAGGGGCCGGGCGCCCGACAACGGCTCCTGACCCGCACGGCCCTGGGCTAGTGCGAGTGTGCTAATTGACCCCCCGCCCATGGCGCCTCTAGATTCCAGCGCTCACCAGCGGGGTGCCTGTGGCGTCCGGCTGCCACCTCGGCAAAGGATGGGCCCGCCATGCGTTCTTCCCTCGTGTACCTGTTGTTCGCCCTGCTGCTGTTCACCCCCCATGGGATGGCGGCCGAAGTCGAGGCGATCTTCCGCTCGCAGGACACCGACGGTGATGGCGCGATCTCCGTGGCGGAGGCGCAGGCCGCGGCGCCGGCGGCTTTCGCGGCCATCGATCGCGACGGCGACGGAGTGGTGGGCGTGGACGAGATCGCCGCGAACATGGTCGCCGAGAGCGGTCCGGACATGGCCTGGCCGGCACCGGTGTTGAACTCGGTGGCGCAGAAGACGCTGGAATACTGGGATGCCAACCACGACGGCAAGGTGACGGGGCAGGAGTATGCGGACGCCTCGGTCGCACTGATGCTGCTGGCGGACTCGGACGGTGACCGCAAGGTGACCCGCGAGGAGCTGCGGCGCTTCCGGGGGGAGGCCCCCACGCCCTGAGTGAGCGTCGTCGGGAGGTCAGGCGACGCGCTTCGAGCGCCTCGGCCATGGCCGGCTCCTGCCGCGTCACCCCCGCGAACGCGGGGGCCACCGACCCCATCTCCTCGCAAGCCGAGGCTCGCGTATTGCGGCTGCCCGGTCAGTTGGCTGCCGCTGCCCTGGCCCGCGCCGCATGCAGCTTCTTGTAGCTCTCCACCAGGCGCAGGTGCCGGTCCAGACCTTCCAGTTTCAGGCTGGTCGGCGTCAGGCCGTGGAAGCGCACGCTGCCGTCCAGCGAGCCCAGCACCGCGTCCATGCGCTCGTTGCCGAACATGCGGCGGAAGTTGGCCTCGTAGTCGGCCATGTCCAGGTCGTCGTCCAGGGTCACTTCCAGCGCCGCGTTCAGGGCCTGGTAGAACAGGCCGCGCTCGACGGTGTTGTCGTTGTACTGGAGGAAGGCTTCCACCAGTTCCTTGGCGTCTTCGAATTTCTTCAGCGCCAGGTGGATCAGCAGCTTCAGCTCCAGAATGGTCAGCTGGCCCCAGACGGTGTTGTCGTCGAACTCGATGCCGATCAGCGTGGTGATGTCGGTGTAGTCGTCGACCTCGGTGTTGTTCAGGTTGCGCAGCAGCGACTTCAGTTCGCGGTCGCTCAGGCGGTGCAGGTTGAGGATGTCGGCGCGGAACAGCAGGGCCTTGTTGGTGTTGTCCCAGATCAGGTCCTCCACCGGGTAGATCTCCGAGTAGCCGGGCACGAGGATGCGGCAGGCGTTGGCACCGAGGTCGTCGTAGACCGCCATGTACACCTCCTTGCCCATGTCTTCGAGGATGCCGAAGAGGGTGGCGGCCTCCTCGGCGTTGCTGTCCTCGCCCTGGCCGGAGAAATCCCACTCGACGAATTCGAAGTCGGCCCTGGCGCTGAAGAAGCGCCAGGACACCACGCCGCTGGAGTCGATGAAGTGCTCGACGAAGTTGTTCGGCTCGGTCAGCGCGTGGCTTTCGAAGGTCGGTTGCGGCAGGTCGTTGAGGCCCTCGAAGCTGCGGCCCTGGAGCAGCTCGGTGAGGCTGCGCTCCAGCGCCACCTCGAAGCTCGGGTGGGCGCCGAAGGAGGCGAACACGCCGCCGGTGCGCGGGTTCATCAGGGTCACGCACATCACCGGGAATTCACCGCCCAGGGAGGCGTCCTTCACCAGCACGGGGAAGCCCTGTTCCTCCAGGCCCTGGATGCCGGCCAGGATGCCGGGGTACTTGGCCAGCACGGCCTGGGGCACGTCCGGCAGGGCCAGCTCGCCTTCGAGGATTTCGCGCTTGACCGCCCGCTCGAAGATCTCCGACAGGCACTGCACCTGGGCTTCGGCCAGGGTGTTGCCGGCGCTCATGCCGTTGCTGAGGTAGAGGTTCTCGATCAGGTTGGACGGGAAGTACACCGTTTCGCCGTCGGACTGGCGCACGAAGGGCAGGGAGCAGATGCCGCGCGCGGTGTTGCCGGAGTTGGTGTCGTACAGGTGCGAGCCGCGCAGCTCGCCGTCCGGGTTGTAGATCGCCAGGCAGTGTTCGTCGAGGATCTCGGCCGGCAGGGCGTCCTTCGGGCCGGGCTTGAACCAGCGCTCGTTCGGGTAGTGGACGAAGTCGGCGTTGGCGATGTCCTCGCCCCAGAACTGGTCGTTGTAGAAGAAGTTGCAGTTCAGCCGCTCGATGAACTCGCCCAGGGCCGAGGCGAGGGCGCTTTCCTTGGTCGATCCCTTGCCGTTGGTGAAGCACATCGGCGAGCTGGCGTCGCGGATGTGCAGCGACCAGACGTTGGGCACGATATTGCGCCAGGAGGCGATCTCGATCTTCATGCCCAGCCCGGCGAGCAGGCCGGAGAGGTTGGCGATGGTCTCTTCCAGCGGCAGGTCCTTGCCGGGGATGCAGGTGCGCTGGCCGCTACTGGTGGGGATCAGCAGCGCCTGGGCGTCGGCGTCGAGGTTCTCCACCTCTTCGATGATGAACTCGGGGCCCTGCTGCACCACCTTCTTCACCGTGCAGCGGTCGATGGAGCGGAGGATGCCCAGGCGGTCTTTCTCGGAGATGTCGGCCGGCAGCTCCACCTGGATCTTGAAGATCTGCGCGTAGCGGTTCTCCGGGTCGACGATGTTGTTCTGCGACAGGCGGATATTGTCGGTGGGGATGTCGCGGGTCTGGCAGTACAGCTTGACGAAGTACGCCGCGCACAGGGCCGAGGAGGCCAGGAAGTAGTCGAACGGCCCCGGGGCCGAGCCGTCGCCCTTGTAGCGGATCGGCTGGTCGGCGATCACCGTGAAGTCGTCGAACTTGGCTTCGAGGCGGAGGTTGTCGAGAAAGTTGACCTTGATTTCCATGCGGGATACCGGCGTAAGGAGTCGAGCGGTGAAGGAGGGCGGTGTGGCCAGGCGGGCAGTTTACGCCGGGCGGCGCGTGATGCCTGCCTTTCAGGGGGACGGCATGGAAGCCGTCCGCCCGACGGAAGTCAACCCCCGGAGGCCGGGGCGCGGTCATGAGGCCCGGAAAAAGCGCTTGCGGAAGGCTGCCGGGGAAATGCCGACACGCTGGCTGAACAGGCGCCGGAAGGAGTTGCTGTCCTCGTAGCCCACCCGGCTGGTGATCTCGTCGAAGCCCAGGCGCGTGGTCTCCAGCAACTGCTTGGCCTTCTCCAGGCGCAGGGCCTGGAGGTAGGCCAGCGGCGTGGAGCCGGTGGCCTCCTTGAAGCGCCGCTTGAAGTTGCGCACGCCGAAACCGAAGCGCGCGGCGAGTTCGTCGATGCCCAGGGGGGCGGTGAAGTTGGCCTCCATCCAGTCCTGCACGCGCAGCACCGCCTCGTCGCCATGGCCACGCGGCATCGACCAGCTGACATAGACCGATTGCTCGCTGCGCGTGCCGTCGATCAGCAGGTAGCGGCTGCACTGCTGGGCCAGCTCGCGCGAGGCGAAGCGGCGGATCAGGTGCAGCAGCAGGTCCATGGCCGCGCTGGCACCGGCGCTGCTGATGAGGCGGCCGTCCTCGCAGAGGATGCGCCGCTCGTCCAGCCGGACCTCCGGGTAGCGACGGCGCAACAGGTCGGCGAAGGCCCAGTGGGTGGTGGCCTCGATGCCGTCGAGCAGCCCGGTGTCGGCGAGCATGAAGCTGGCCGTGCACATCGACGCGATGACCGCGCCCTGCCCGTGCTGGCGGCGCAGCCAGGGGCGATACCGTTCGAAAGCCGGCAGGGCCTCGCGCAGGCTGAAGAGGAAGCCGGGAATCAGCACCAGGTCGGTTCGCGCCACGTCATCGATTGCGGCGTCCACCGCCATCGTCCGACCCGAGGCATTGGCCACCGGCTGCCCGTCCAGCGAAGCCACGCTCAGGGTGAATGGCGCGGGGGCGGGGGCGGCGAAGCGATTGGCCGCATCCAGTATCTCCAGCGCCAGGGCGGCGCTGGCGTGCGAACTGTACTGGGCGAGCAGGAGCGTGACGTGCATGGGGATTCTCTTGCGCAAGTCGCATGGTATTAGTCATTTGTGCACCTACCTTATCGCAACCGCGCGCTCTAGAGTGCGGCACTCGTCGTTCAAACAGGTGTTCGCTAGATGAACCTATGGTTTCGCCTTCTGTTGATGCTGCTGCGCCGCCCCTGGCGCAAACCCGTACACGGGCTCGCCACCACCGTGGTGCGGCTACGCGTATGGCCGCTGGATCTGGACCTCAACCGGCATGTCACCAATGGCCGCTATTTCACCCTGGCCGACATCGGGCGGATGGACTACGTATTGCGCAGCGGCGCCTATCGCGTGGCGTTGCGGCATCGCGCGCTGCCCATCGTGGGTGATGTGTGGGGCAAGTTCCGCCGCGAGCTGAAGCTGTTCGAGCGTTTCGAGGTCCACTCGCGGATGCTGGGCTGGGATGAGAAGTGGAGCTTCATGGAGCACCGCTTCGTCAAGGACCAGCGGGTGATCGCGGTGGTGGTGATGCGGGGGCTGTTCCGCGGCCCCAAGGGCACCGTGGCGCCCGCTGAGTTCGCGCGTGAACTGGGCGTGGACGAATCGCCGGCGTTGCCAGGGTGGCTGCAGGACTGGTCGGCCAGTTGCGACGGCCTGAGCGAGCACCTGCGCGAGGCGGAGGCGCCGCTGCGATAGCTGCACCTGGGCACGCCGCCCGTGCCATCGCACGGGCGGCGGCCTCGTCATTGGGCGATGGGCACCGGTGTGGCTGCGGGCACGGGCTGCTGGACCCTGACCACGACCTTTCCCCTGGCGCGGCCCGTCTCGACGTAGGCCAGGGCCTCGTCCGTGTCCTCGAAGGCAAAGACCTTGTCGATCACCGGCCGGATCGCACCCTCGCCGATGAGCTCGCCGAGCCTGCGCAGCTGCCTGCCGCTGGGCTGCATGAACAGGAACGAGTAGCGGACCTGGTGCCGGCTGGCCTGCTTGCGGATCTTCCGGCTGATCAGGCGGATGATCAGCTGCACCAGCTTGGGCATGCCGGCGCTCCTGGCGAAGTCGGGGTCCGGCGGGCCCGAGATGGAGATCAGCAGGCCACCCGGCTTGAGCACGCTCAAGGATTTCTCCAGCTCATCCGTGCCCAGGCTGTGCAGGACCACATCGTAGCCACGCAGGATCTTCTCGAAGTCGTCCTTGCGGTAGTCGATGACGATGTCGGCGCCAAGGCTTTTCACCAGCGCGACATTGGCCGTGCTGGTGGTGGTCGCCACGCTGGCGCCCAGGTGCCTGGCCAACTGGATCGCGATGCTCCCGACCCCGCCTGAGCCCGCATGCACGAATACCTTCTGGCCTTTCTGCAGGTTGGCCTTCTCCACCAGCGCCTGCCAGGCGGTGAGGGCTACCAGGGGGAGGGAGGCCGCCTGCTCCATGCTCAGGCCGGCCGGCTTCGGGGCGACGTTGGCCTCGGATACGGCGATGCGGTCGGCGAAGGCGCCGATGCGCGCGGTGTCGGTGCGTGCATAGACTTCATCGCCCGGCTTGAAGCCCGTGACCCTGGCGCCGACCTGGCTCACCACGCCGGCCAGGTCGTTGCCCAGCACGAGCGGCAGGCGCAGGGGCACAACCCGCCTGAGAGCGCCACTCTTGAGCTTGATGTCCAGCGGATTGATGCTGGCGGCGTGGACCTGCACCAATACATCGTGCTCGCCGAGCGTCGGCTCCGGCACATCCGCAGGCTTGAGGCGCTCCTGCTTTCCATAACGTTCGATGACGAAGGCTTTCATGGTTTCACCTGTTCAGCCGCGCGGGCGCTATCGGCCTGCGCGCGGCTCGAGGGTTGAGTGTGGAGGTGCGGGTTCAGCGGATGCCCTGTGCTCTCAGGGCGGCGGGAGTGAACTCCGATTTGCTCGCCTTGAAGCCGAAGGTGATGGGTTGCGCGCTGTTGTAGATCAGGCCGAACACCAGGTAGCGGTTGTTGCTGAAATCATAGATCGCCTCACCGGCGTACCAGGGCGTATCGGCGTAGTCGTACTGCACGTGGAAGCCCTCGGAGAAGCGCCACAGTTCACCACGGCTGTCGTAGTGCTCCGCCAGGGCGATCTGCCAGGTGTCCTCGTCGATATAGAACACGCGCTTGGCATAGATGTGGCGCATCCCCGGCTTCAGCGTGCCGACCACCTTCCACACCCGGTGTTTTTCATAGCGCAGGTATTGCGGTGCGAGGTGGCCCTTCTCGATCAGCTTGGCCGAGGTGAGCTCATGGCTGGTCAGGCGGTAGTTGTTGTAGGGGATATAGAGTTCCTGCTTGCCTTCGAGCACCCACTCGTAGCGATCGGGCGAGCCCGTGTACATGTCGTAGTTGTCGGAGGTGCGCAGGCCGTCCGCTGCGGTGCCGGGGCCGTCGTAGGCGACTTGCGGCGCGCGCCTGACGCGCCGCTGCCCGGAGTTGTAGAGCCAGGCGAGGCGCGGTTGTGCAACCTGGTCGACGGTTTCGTGCACCAGCAGGATGTTGCCTGCCAGGCGCGCCGGGGCCGTCACTTTCTGGGTCGAGAAAATCATGATGTTGGCATCGCGCACCGGGTCGAAGCCGGTCAGGTTTTCCGGCCAGGCGGCGCGGTCTTCGAGCCGGACCTCACTGAACGCACCGCTCGGCTGGGTGATCACCTGGGTGTGTTCGCGGAACAGACTGCCGCCGCGGTATCGCATGAAGTGATTCCACAGCACTTCCACGCCGCTCTTGGGGTGGCTGAAAGGCACGTAGCCCTCGTAGTCGAGCACCCCGTTGCCACCGGGTGCCAGCCTGGCTGTCTGCGCGTTCCTGCGCGCCGCCTCGTAGACATGCTCGGGATACCGGGCGGTACGCCGGGTTTCGTAGACGTTCAGCCGGTAGCCGTCCGGGTTGCGGCGCAACTGCTCGATTTGCCCGGGCGTCAGGTTGTCCCGGTAGGTTTCATAGTTGCTGGCGTCGATGGAGAACTTCACCGGATCGCCGGCGAAGGGGTCGACGAACTGCTTCGGGATGTCGCTCCAGGTGATGCCGCGGCTGAACCCGCCGGTCCATGCGGGGATGGACCCGTCGGCGTTACCGGCCGCCTCGGCACCCAGTGGTGTGAGCGCTTCGGCGGCGGCGGTGAAGCTGGCCGCCAGTGCCATTGCGGCCATCAGGGCGCAGAGCACGCGTGGCTTAGTCATTTGCATGCCCCGCTTGCTCCAGCTGCCGTTCGACCGCAGCCAGGTGCTTGCGGGCCTCGCGTGCGCCGAGCTTCTGGGCCTGCTGGAACCAGCTGTGGGCGTATTCCAGTGCCGCTACGCTGCCGTCCTGGGTGGCACGGGCCATATGGCAATTGCCCACCGCCAGCGCCAGTTCTGCGGTGATCACGCTCTCGTCCAGTTCGTTGGTGATGCAGGTGTCTTGGGGTGCGGCCTGTGCGGTCGCGACGACGAGGAAGGTCGTCGCACCCAGGAGTTGCTTGATCATGAATAGACCTCGAAGGGAAGATTTTCATTAGGTTCTATGAAAGAACCATGGGGCGGAAAACTAGGTGCTATCATGAAACCTGTCAATCGCTTTCTCGATAACCGCTCAACCTCACCCACGACGGAGACTTCACCGTGGAAAGAGTCACGTTCGAAGATCGAAACTGTTCCATCGCCCGTTCCACGGACGTGCTCGGCGACTGGTGGAACCTGCTGATCATCCGCGAGTTGCTCTGGGGAACTACGAAGTTCGACGAGTTCCAGCGCAACCTGGAGATTTCCAAGGGCATCCTCTCCAAGCGCCTCAAGCTGCTTCAGGAACACTCGATCATCATCAAGACACCGGTCGGCACCGGCACCGAATACACCCTGACCGACAAGGGCCGGGCCCTGCACGTCATCATCATCGCCATGCTCCAGTGGGGGGATGAATGGAATCCGCTGCCGGAGGGGCCCCCGCTGATCCCCATCAACCGGAAGACCGGGGCGCCCCTCGCGCCCTTGCAGTTGGTAGACAGTGAGGGTGTGCCGCTCGGCCTGAAGGACCTGGGCCTTCGCCCCGGCCCCGGTGCGGACGCGACGACCCTGGAGCGCCTGGACAGGCTGCGCAAAGCCCGCTGACTGGCGCGGCGGTGCAGGCCCATCGCAGCGGGGCGAGCACTGGTCGGCGGTAATTTCCTCGACGGACGCTAACATCCGCGCCAGAACGCCCCTCCGGCCATTGCGGACCCCACCTGATGAAATTGCGCCTGTTGCCCCTCAGCCTGCTTCTCGCCTCTTCCCTGGCCCTCGCCGCCGACCCGGAACCGGTGCCCAAGGCGCTGGAGGAGCAGGTCGGGCGCCTGGTGGAGCTGCTCAGGGACAGCTACGCCACCGGCTACCCCGAGGCGACCATGACCCAGACCCTGGATACCGGCGAGGAAAGCCAGGTCACCCTGGCGGTGTTCACCGTCGAAGGCTTCGGCATGGGCAACAACTACGCCCAGTTCCTGGCGGCCTTCACCCCGGAGGCGAACGAAGAAGGCGTGCCGCACTACAGCCTGATCGACGTGGTGCGCATCGGTGGCGACAGCTGGCGCTCGATCGAGAAACTCGACGCCAGGCTGGTCAGCGACCCCGCAGGCGACAAGACCCTGATCGACATCCCGGTGATGGAGAACACCGATGACGATTCGCCGAACTTCCCGACCCGTCCCGGCGTGATCCACCTGTCCGTGGACGACGCCTCCCAGGCCACCCGCCTGCTGGAGCTGAAGTGACCTCACCCGTCTCCACGCCCGGCCGCGATGGCCGGCCATGAAGGTCTGTGATCACTGCGGGTTCCTCGTCTTCGAGGTGCACCGCCCGTGCACGCGATGCGCCGAGGATGCGCGGCGGGCGCTGCAGGCCCGGGGGCCCGGACCCAGGCCGTCCGTGCTGCCGAAGGTCCTGAAATGGCTGTTCATCGGCATCGCGGTGCTGGGCCTCGCCGCAGCGGGCGGGATCGCCTGGGTCCTGCATTCGCTGGGGCCGATGCCCTCGTTCGGTTGATGGCGCCAGCAGGCGACGCCGACGCGGCAGGCGCTAGGCCCGCACCCAGCGCTGGCGGGTCCAGCCACTCAGGGCGTCGACCGCGAGCACCAGCACCAGCATGGCCAGGATCACGGTGCTGGCGCGGGCTTCCTGGAACAGGCTGAGGCTGACATAGAGCATCTGCCCCAGGCCGCCGGCACCGACGAAGCCGAGCACGCTGGCCATGCGGATGTTGTTTTCCCAGCGGTACAGCGAGTAGGCCAGCAGCTGCGGCCACAGGTTGGGCAGGGTGCCGTAGCAGAAGGCGGCGATCTGGCCGCCGCCTTGCAGGCGGATGGCTTCGGCCGGGGCGCTCGGCGTGTTCTCCAGCGCTTCGGCGAACAGGCGGCCGAGCACGCCCGCCGTGTGCAGGGCCAGGGCCAGGGTGCCGGCGTTGGGCCCGAGGCCGGCGGCGAGCACCATCAGCGCCGCCCAGACCAGCTCGGGTATCGCCCGCAGGCCATTGAGCAGCAGGCGGGTCAGGCCCTGTGGCAGCGTGCCGAAGCGCCCGGCGGCGGGCAGCGCCAGCAGCAGGCCCAGCAGCGCGGCGAGCAGCGTGCCCAGGGCCGACATGGCCAGGGTCTCCAGCGCGCCCCGGGCGATGGCCAGCAGGTGGGAGTCGCTGAGGTCGGGCTGCAGGAAACGCATCACGTACGCCCCCATCTGCTTGAGGTTTCCCGCCTCACCCAGGGCCGGCAGGTCCAGGCCCAGGTAGAGGAAGGAGGCGATGACGGCGGCGAGGATCGCCAGCAGCAGGGCGGTGTCGACCAGGCGCTTCATGCCAGCCTCCCACGCAGCACGCGGCTGAGCAGGTCCGCCAGCAGCACCAGCAGGAAGAAGGTCAGCAGCATGCTCGCCACCTCGCCGCCGGCGAACATGCGCAGCGACAGGTCGATCTGCTGGCCCAGGCCGCCAGCACCCACGAACCCCATCACCACCGAGGCGCGGATGGCGCACTCCCAACGGTACACGGTGTAGGAGGTCAGCTCGGCGGCGGCGTTCGGCAGCAGGCCGTAGAAGAAGGCGCCCAGGCGCCCGGCGCCGCCCTGCAGCAGGGCATGCATGGGGCGCTGGTCGACCGACTCGAGGATTTCCGCGTAGACCTTGCCGAGCATGCCGGCATAGGTGATGGCGATGGCCAGCACGCCTGCGGTCGGGCCGAGGCCCACGGCCCGCACGAACAGCAGCGCCCAGACGATTTCCGGCACGCTGCGCAGGATGATGAGCAGCACCCGTACCGGCCAGCGCACTGCCCGGCCGAGCATGCCGGGATGGCCGCCCCGGGAGGCCGCCGACAGCGACAGGGCGCGGCTGGCGAGCAGGCCGGCGGGCACCGCGACCAGCAGCGCCAGGACCATGCCGGCGGTGGCGATGGCCAGGGTCTGCAGGGTGGCGTCCAGCAGCAGCTTCAGGAAGGCCGGGTCGTGGGCAGGCGGCCAGAAGCCGGCGAGGAAGCGGCCCATCTCGCTCTGGCTGTCCGCGGCCAGGAGCACGCCGGGGTCCAGTTCGGCCAGGCGGATGCCGGGCCACAGCAGCGCCACCGCCAGCAGCGCCAGCAGCAGGCGGGGCAGGGTGGCAGGGTCGCGGTGGTCGGCCCTCAGCATCGGGGTATCTGCACCTGCAGGGTCACGGCCTGGGGCGGCGGAGACTGCAACTGCTCATTGGCGTAGAGGGCGTCGAGCAGCGCCTGGTCGACCTCGCCGGCCGGGCGATCGAAGGCGATGCGCCCCTCGCGCACGCCGACGATGCGCGGGAAGTGCGACAGGGCGAGTTCCACGGCATGCAGGCTGGCCACCAGCGTCATGCCATGGGCCTCGGCGTGCTGGCAGAGCACGCGCATCGTGTGGTCCGCGAGCACCGGGTCCATCGCGGAAACCGGCTCGTCCGCGAGCAGGAGTTCCGGCGCCTGGTACAGCGCCCGGGCGATGCCGACGCGTTGCAGCTGGCCGCCCGACAACTGCTGGCACTGGGCGAAGAGCTTGTCGGCCAGGTCCAGGCGCGCCAGCGCGGCGCGCGCACCGGGGATGTCCAGTGGATGCAGCAGGTTGAGCAGGCTGCGACCCAGCCCCCATTGGCCGAGCTTGCCGGCGAGCACGGCGGTGACCACCCGCTGCCGTGGCGGCAGGGGTGGCGACTGGTGGATCAGGGCGATGCGTGAGCGCAGATGCTGCCGGGCACGGGACGACAGCTGCCAGGGGTTCTGCCCGAGCGCCTCCACATGGCCCGCGCTCGGCTGCAGGGCGGTGGCGAGCAGGTTCAGCAGGCTGGACTTGCCTGCGCCTGAGGGGCCGATGATGGCGACCCGTTCTCCGCTGGCGATGCCCAGGTCGACGCCGCGCAGGGCGTGGACCCCATTGCCGTGCTGCAGGCAGGCGCCTTCGAGGCGCAGGCTCATTTCAGCAGGTCGGCGGCGCGGGCGGCTTCCTCGATGCCCTTGTAGTTGTCCGGGTTGGTCTCGATGAAGCGGCTGGCGGCCTGCAGGTCGAGGATCGCCTTGTGCTCCGGGTTGGCCGGGTCGAGGGCGAGGAAGGCCTTCCTGATCTTCTCGGCGAGGGCCGGGTCGAGGGTGCCGCGCACGGTCCAGTTGTAGTCGTAGTAGGCCGGTGTGGTGGCGAACACCCGGACCTTGGCGGTGTCGACCTTGCCGGCGGCGACCAGCTTGTCCCACACGCTGGCGTTCAGCACGCCGCCGTCCACCTTGCCGGCCTGGACCCAGGCGGCGGTGGCGTCATGGGCGCCGGAATAGCCGATGCGGCTGAAGTACTGCTCGGGCTTGATGCCGTCCTTGAGCATGAAGTAGCGCGGCATCAGGCTGCCCGAGGTCGAGGAGATGGAGCCGAAGGCGAAGGTCTTGCCCTTGAGGTCGGCCAGCGACTTCACCTCCGGGTTGGCGGTGATGAACTTGCTGGTGAACTGCGCATCCTGCTCGCGCTGCACCAGCGGGATGGCGTTGCCGGTCTTCAGGCGCACCTGGACGAAGGTGAAGCCGCCCAGCCAGGCCAGGTCCAGGCGGTCGGTGGCCAGGGCCTCGACCACGGCCGGGTAGTCGGCGACCGGGACGAACTGGACCTGCATGCCCAGCGTTTTTTCCAGGTAGGCGCCCAGCGGCTCGAACTTGCGCAGCAGCTCGGTGGGGGATTCGTCGGGGATGGCGCTGACGCGCAGCACGTCGGCGGCCTGGGTGGCCAGCGTGGACAGGGACAGGGCGAGGCCGGCGGTGGCGGCCAGGATGCGCTTGAGCATGAAGATTCTCCGGTTCAATGGCGGAAAAGGTTCGCAGTCACGCGCCGGGCGCGCTTGCAGAGGGTAGCCGAATCGGCGGCGATTATAGGGAGGGAGGTGCGAAACGCCAGCTTTGCTAAAATCCGCCGCCATCAGAATCACGAGGTGTGCAATGAGCGAGCCGATCCGTTTGACCCAGTACAGCCATGGCGCCGGTTGCGGCTGCAAGATTTCCCCCAAGGTGCTGGACGTGATCCTGGCCGGCAGCGGCGCGCAGAACCTCGACCCGCGCCTGTGGGTCGGCAATGCCTCGCGCGACGATGCTGCGGTGTACGCCCTGGACGAGGAGCGCGGGGTGGTCTCCACCACTGATTTCTTCATGCCCATCGTCGACGACCCCTACGACTTCGGCCGCATCGCCGCGACCAACGCGATCAGCGACATCTATGCCATGGGCGGCGACCCCTTGATGGCCATCGCCATCCTCGGCTGGCCGGTGAACCTGCTGTCGCCGGAGGTGGCTCGCGAGGTGATCCGGGGAGGCCGCGCGGTGTGCGATGCGGCGGGCATCCCGCTGGCCGGCGGCCACTCGATCGACGCGCCGGAGCCGATCTTCGGCCTGGCCGTGACCGGCGTGGTGAACAAGGCGCACATGAAGCGCAACGACACCGCAACCGTCGGTTGCAGGCTCTACCTGACCAAGCCGCTGGGCATCGGCATCCTCACCACCGCCGAGAAGAAGGCCCGGCTGCGTGAGCAGGACGTCGGCCTGGCGCGGGACTGGATGTGCACCCTCAATACCCCCGGTTCGCGCTTCGGCCGCCTGGCGGGCGTCCGTGCCATGACCGACGTCACCGGCTTCGGCCTGCTCGGCCACCTGGTGGAGATGGCCGACGGTGCCGGCCTCACGGCCCGGCTGGATTACGCCAGCGTGCCGCGCCTGCCGGGCGTCGAGCATTACCTGGCGGAAGGTTGCGTGCCCGGCGGGACGCAGCGCAACTTCGACAGCTATGGCGACAGGATCGCGCCGATCTCCGACGCGCAGCGGGACCTGCTGTGCGACCCGCAGACCAGCGGTGGCCTGCTGGTGGCGGTGGCGCCCGAGGGCGAGGCCGAGTTCCTCGCCGTGGCCGCCGAGCTGCGGCTGGACCTCTCGCCCATCGGCCAACTGGTCGAGCGACAGGGACACGCGGTCGAGGTGCTGTGATGCGTGACAACACCACCGACTACCGCGAGCTCTTTCTCAACGATGTCCCGATGATGGACATGCGTGCCCCGGTGGAATACGCCAAGGGCGCCTTTCCCGGCACCGTCAGCCTCCCCCTGATGACCGACCTGGAGCGGCAGAAGGTCGGCACCTGCTACAAGCAGAAGGGCCAGCAGGCCGCCATCGAGCTCGGCCACCAACTGGTGTCCGGCAAGGTCAAGGCGCAACGGGTGGAGGCCTGGGCGGCCTTCGCCAAGGCCCACCCCGAGGGCTACCTCTATTGCTTCCGGGGCGGCCTGCGGTCGCAGATCGTGCAGCAGTGGCTGAAGGAAGCCGGCATCGAGTACCCGCGCGTGATCGGCGGCTACAAGGCGATGCGGACCTTCCTGATCGAGACCCTGGACCGTGCCGTGGCCGAGTGCGAGTTCGTCGTCGTGGGCGGCATGACCGGCACCGGCAAGACCGAGGTGGTCAAGGCCCTGGCCGACAGCGTCGACCTGGAGGGCCACGCCAACCACCGTGGCTCCAGCTTCGGCAAGCGTGCGACCTTGCAACCCTCGCAGATCGACTTCGAGAACCGCCTGGCCATCGACCTGCTCAAGCGCCGGGCGCGAGGCCAGCAGCAGTTCGTGCTGGAGGACGAAAGCCGCATGATCGGCATGTGCTCGCTGCCGCTGTCGTTGCACCAGGGCATGCAGCATTTCCCGCTGGTATGGCTGGAGGACAGCCTCGAAGGGCGCATCGAACGCATTCTCAAGGACTACGTGATCGACCTGGCCGGCGAATTCCGCGCCGTGCACGGCGATGAGCAGGGTTTCGAGCGTTTCGCCGAGCGCCTGCTGCAGAGCCTCGACAACATCCAGAAGCGCCTCGGCGGCGAACGTTACCAGCGCCTGCGGCTGATCATGCAGGCGGCCCTGGACGAGCAGCGTCGCCGTGGTGTGGTGGATCTCCACCGTGGCTGGATCGAGGGGCTGCTGCGCGAGTACTACGACCCGATGTACGCCTACCAGCGCGAGAACAAGGGCACGCGCATCGAGTTCGCCGGTGACGCGCCGGCCATCCTCGACTACCTGGCGCAGCGCCGGTCGCGGCGTTAGGGGCTGTCGACCAGGGGCGGCCCCGCCGTTGTACGTCGCACTGACTCATGGGTGCCGGATCGCTTCCGGATGCCGGGTGCCGAGGACCACGGCGAGGGAGTCCGGTCGCCAGAATTCCTGGTCGAACTCCACGGGTTGGCCGTGCTCGCCGTAGCTCAGGCGCTCCAGGTAGAAGCTGCCGGACCCCGGCGAGACCTGCAGCAGCTCGGCCTGGACATCGTTCATCGTTTCCGGATGCATGAGCAGTTCGCTGCGTGACTGCACGCGGCCGAAGCGCTCGCGCAGCAGGCGGGTGAGCGAGGTGTTGAGGTCGGTGCGGAGCAGCTCGGGGCACCAGTCCACCAGCAGCACGTTGCATTCCAGAAGCACCGGGCGCTGGTCGACCCAGCGGCGCCGTTGCAGGTAGAAGACCGGCTCCTCGGGGTGCTCCAGGCCCATGCGCTTGGCCAGCCAGGCGCCGGCGGGGCGGCGTTCGGCGTGCAGGCATTCGGTGCGCGGCACGCGCCCCTGGGCCGCCACGTATTCCATGAAGCCGATGATGCCGGTGGGGTCGTAGCGGATGCGCGGCGGGCTCACATACCAGCCCCTTCGGTTCTGGCGGTAGATCAGGCCGTCCGTCTCCAGCAGCTGCAAGGCCTGGCGCAGGGTCACCCGGGTGCAGCCGAAGCGCTCGGCCAGCTCACGCTCCGCCGGCAGCTTGCTGTCACTGGGGAGGACGCCTTCGGCCAGGTCCGTCACCAACTGGTCGCGGATGCGCAGGTAGTGGGGCAGTGATGCTCGCCAACCGCCCTGGGGCAAGGACTCGGTGACGAACGAGGGGCGCGACGGGTTCAGCAGCGCGCCGTTCACGCCGTTGCCTCGGCAGCCGCTGCCAGCGGCTGCTCCTGGTGCCGCAGGTCCTTGCGCCAGGCGTGCAGGCCATAGCCGGCGAGCACCACGAAGCCGGCGTAGAGCGCGGCGGTGAGTTGCAGGTCCTTGTAGAGGAAGAGGCCGACGTAGGCGATGTCGAGGATGATCCACAGCCCCCAGCTCGCCAGGTACTTGCGCGCCGCCCAGAAGCTGGCCACCAGGCTGAAGGCGGTGAGCAGGGCGTCGACCCAGGGCACGGCGGCATCGGTGAAAAGGTGCATCAGGCTGCCCAGCAGCACGGCGCCGAGCAGGCCGGCGAGCAGGCTGAGAACGGCCTCGCGCGGGGGCAGGCGCTCGACGCGGACCTTGCCGCCGACGCTCTGGCCGCTGCTCCAGCGCCACCAGCCGTAGCCTTGCAGCACGGCGAAGACCAGTTGCAGGAGCATGTCGGAGTAGAGCTTCACGCCGAAGAAGATCCAGGCATAGAGCAGCACCGCGACCACGCTGACCGGCCAGCACCAGCGGATGCGCCGGGCGGTGAGCCAGACGCCGAGGATGTTGACGATGACGGCGACGATTTCCAGTGATGACATCGATGGGGCCCTCAGTCGGTGGGGTACTGCGGTTGCAGCGCCCGTTGCTTGAGCGCGCGCTTCTCGGTGGCCGGCAGGTCCTCGCGGCCCTGGTAGGGGGCGCTGTACCAGTGGCCGTAGGTTGGGTTGGGCAACAGGAACCAGCGCTCGCCCAGCCAGCCGAGGTAGGGCGCGGCCACCCGTTGCTGATCGGCCAGGCTGCCCTTGCCGGCGATGAAGTCCCCGAAGCTGTCGCCCACCAGCATCAGTACGCGGGCCTGGCTGCCGACCCAGTTGCGCCGGCAGGTCTTGTCCGAACCCGCGTCGGCGCAGCCGCCGATGGCGGTGCCGGCGGTGAGGATCTGCGCGGTGCCGTCGATGGGGAAGCCGGCGCGCCGGAGGTTGGCCAGGGTGGCCTGCTCCTGCCCGGGCTCGCGGTTGGTCAGGTAGTACGGGGTGATGCCGCGCTGGGCCGCCGCCTGCAGGAAGGCCACCGCGCCCGGTAGCGCCCTGGCCTCGGCACGCTCCACCCATTGGTTCCATTGCCTGTGGTCGTAGGGGCGGTCCTCGAGGACGGTGCGGGCGTTCAGCGGCACGTTGTCGAGCAGGGTCTCGTCGATGTCGACGATCACCGCCGGCGGCAGCCCGGCCAGCTCGCGAGGCGCTTCGGCCAGGGCGTCCCAGCCGGGGTCGGCCAGGGCCCTGTCCAGGTGCCGCGTGGCGTTGGCGTAGACCTGGCGGAACAGCAGGTCGTGCTCGATGGAGGTCTGGGTCCAGAGCACCGCGTCCAGCTGGTCGTTGGCGGGCGGGTGCTGCTGGCAGCCGGCCAGGAGCGAGGCGAGCAGGGCGGTGACGAGGGGGGTGGCGATGCGCACGGCAGGCTCCTCAGAAGTTCAGGGTGGCGGAGAGGCGCGCGGTACGCGGGGCGCCCTGGAACAGGTAGCCGTCGCCCATGTACTCGCCGGCGTCGCGCCAGTAGCGGGCGTCGAAGAGGTTGTCGACGGTCAGGCGCAGCACCGTCTCGTAGCCGTCGATATCCAGGCTGTAGCGGCCGCCGAGGTCGAACACCGCGTAGTCGTCCACCTTCACGTTGCCGGCCTGGCTGGCGTACTTGCTGCCGCTGTACTGCACGCCGCCGAGCAGGGCCAGGCCCTGGATGCCGGGGATGGCGTAGTCGGCATGCAGGCTGGCGCGCAGCTCGGGCACGTTGATCGCCTGGTGGCCTTCGTAGACGGCGGTGCCGCTGCCGGCGACCCGCGCGCGGATGGCCGCGGCACTGGCCGAAACCTGCAGGCGGTCGGTGACCCGGCCGGTGGCGGAAAGCTCCAGGCCGATGTTCTTCTGCTCGCCCTGCTGCACGTAGGTGAAGGTGGTGTCGCCGTTGGGCCGCGCGTACTGGTAGGCCTTGGTGATCTGGAACAGCGCGGCGCTCAGGCTCAGGCGCTGCCAGTCGCGCTTGATGCCCAGCTCCAGCTGGCGCGAGACCGTCGGCGGCAGGATTTCGTCGGCGTTGGTGGTGAACCAGGCCGCTTCGCCGCCCAGGGACAGGCCCTTGCTGTAGCTGCCATAGAGGGAGATGTCCGCGCGCGGCTTGTAGATCAGCGCGACGCTGGGCAGGAACGCCGAGCGCCGGGTGTGGCGGGTGGTGTTGCCGTCCTTGTCGAAGGCCTCTTCGTCCAGGCGCACCTGGCGCCCGCCGATCACCGCCTGCCAGTGTTCGCCGTAGCTCACGCGGTCGCTGGCGAACAGGCCGTACTGGCGGCTGTCCAGGCGGCGATAGGTGTGGCCGAGGGGCACGTCGGTGGGCGGGAAGTCGGGCGTGGGCTGGTGGATGTTGGCGGTGCCCACCCACTCGTTGGTCGACTTGCGCCGGTCCAGCAGGCGGCGGAAGGCGCTGCTGCCGATGGTCAGCTCGTGGCTGAGCGGGCCGCTGTCGAAGCGGCCGGCGAGGGCGGCTTGCAGCTCGTCGTTGCGGCGCGTGTCGCCCGGGTTGCGGAAGTCGTAGATGTCGTAGTCGCCTTCGGGGCTGAAGAAGTTCGGCACGGCGGAGCCGGCGCAACTGGCCGAGCCGTAGCAGCCCCAGGCGAAGGCGCTGTAGTCGTCGATCACCACGCGGCTGCGGGCGGCGCTGAGGCTGCCGGTCCAGTCGTCGTCGAAACGGTATTCGAAGCGGCCGTTGAGGTTCAGCGAGTCGATTTTCACGGGCTTGGACCAGCTCTGGTCGCCGAGGCGGTCGCTCGGGTCGATGCCGCTGGGCACCACGCTGCCGCCCAGCAGCTGGTAGCCGGGCACCGAGCGCTGCTCGCGGGTCTGGTACTCGGCGTCCAGCTGCAGCAGGGCGGCGTCGCTGATGTTCCAGTCGCTGGCCAGGGAGAGGAAGTCGCGCGTGCCGTCGGAGTTGTCGACGTAGGAGCGGATGTCCTCGTGGGCGACGTTGGCGCGCAGGCCGAAGCGCTGCTCGTCGTCGAGCCAGGCGCCGATGTCGGTGGCGATGTAGCGCTCGCCCTGCTCGTTGGTGGCCAGGGTCACCGAGCGCACGGCCTCCGGGCGCTTGGTGACGTAGTTGACCAGCCCGCCGGGCTCGGAGACGCCGCTCTGCAGGCCGGAAAGGCCCTTGAGCACCTCGACCCGCTGCTTGTTCTCCAGGGCCACGTTCTGCTCGCCGGTGATGGTACGGCCGTTGATCTTGTAGCTGCTGGCGGCGTTGAGGGAGAAGCCGCGGATCACGAAGTTCTCGTAGTAGCCGATGGGCGCGTAGCTGTCGCCGACCGAGGCGTCGTTGCGCAGCACCTCGCTGAGCAGCCTGGCCTGGCGATCCTTGATCAGTGCCTCGGTGAACACCGAGACCGAGGCGGGGGTGTCCAGCAGCGGCGCCTCGTCGAAGCCGCCCACCGAGGCGCTTCGGGCCTGGTAGCCGTCGCCCTCGTCGCCGTGCACGGTGACGGTGTCTAGGGTGACGGCGCCTTGCGCCCGGACCAGGGACGGGCTCAGTGACAGGGCCAGGAGCGCCAGGGCGAAACCGTGGCGGTGCTGCAGGAACAGGGATGAAGCCATGGACGAACTCCTCGATGGACGCCGGCATGAAGCGGGGCCGGGCGGTGGGTTGCCCGGCTGGCCGCGCTGGCGTGCCTACTGCTGAAAGACGGAAGAAGGTGGAAGAACCTCAGGCCGGAGCTGCTCCGGTGGACATTGGCAAGGCTGGATCGGCCGCCCATTCCTGCAGCGAGCCGTCGTAGATCGAGACCCGCTGCCGGCCCAGTAGGGTCAGGGCGAGGGCCGTGGCGGCGGCGGAAATGCCGCCGCCGCAATAGAGGATCAGGGGCTGCTCGCCCTCCAGCAGCGGGCCCAGGGCCTGGGCCAGCTGCGGTGCCGGCAGGTAGCGGCCGCTCGTGTCGAACAGGCCGCGTGCCGGGTGGCTGAGGCTGCCGGGAATATGGCCGCGCCGGGCATAGCGGGTCACGGCGCTGCCGTCGAAGAGCGCGGCGGACAGCGCGCAGACCAGCGTGCCGGGCGCGTTGCCCTCGACCACGGCGAGCACGTCCTGGCGATCGGCCCAGAAACCCGCCTGGGGGGCCAGCTGCGGCAACGGCCCGCCGCCACCGGGCTCCTCGCCCTGTGCCAGGGGCAGGCCGGCGTGGCGCCAGGCCTTGAGGCCGCCATCGAGTACGGCGGCGGTGATGCCGAGGCTGCGCAGCATCCACCACAGGCGCGCGGCCCAGAAACCGTCGTGGCGGTCGTAGATGACGATGCGCCGTGCGCCGCCGATGCCCAGGCGGGCCAGGGGGCGCTGCAGGGCGGCCGGGGACGGCAGGGCGAAGCTGAAGCCCGCCGCGCCATCGGCCAGCTCGTGCAGCAGGTCCGCATGGCGGGCACCGGGGAGGTGCTCCTGGCGCCAGGCCGCCTCGCCGCTTGCCACCCGGTAGTCGCCGTCGAATGCGGCGGCGGCCAGTTCGACGCTGGCATCGAGCAGCAGCAGGCCGGGTTCGGCCAGGGCCCGGTGCAGGGCCTGCGGGGCGATGAGGATGGCGGCTTGGTGCGTGGGCATGGCGGTTTCCTAGTTGCGTGTGCGGGCGTGCCGGTCGAGGTGGTCGAGCAGGCGGGTGCCCTCGTTGTCGCCGAACCAGCGGGCATGGCCGACCAGGAAGGCGTGGTAGGCGATATCCGCACTGGACCGGGAGCCGACGATGCCTTCGAAGTAATCCACCTCGGCGAGGGCGAAGTCGGCGTGCACCAGCGGCAGCAGTGCCTTGAGGGTGAACAGGTCGTTGCGGTCGAGGGGCCGCTGGCTCGTGTAGCCGGCCAGCAGCGCATCGACGGCGTCGAGGTCGGCCGGGGCGCGGCCGCCATCATCCAGTTCCAGCCAGGGAACGCAATTGCGTTCCAGCGCGGTGGCGAGGTCGAACAGGGCGAAGGTGAGGTCGCTGAGGCCGAAGTCGAGGACGCTCTCGACCTCGGCCGAGCCACCTTCGGCGCGCCACAGCAGGTTGGAGGCATGCCAGTCGTTGTGGGTCCAGAGCGCTGGTTGGCCGGCGAGCAGCGGCAGCAGCTCGCGGTGCCACGGCAGGTGCAGTTCCGCCAGGGTCCGGCGCCAGTCCTGCCCGGCCAGGTAGCGGGCCAGGGCGGGCCGCCGGGGCAGGGCCAGCTCGATGGCCTGCAGCGGGTCGCGCTGGCTGAAGACGCGCAGGTTGGACACCAGCACCGGAGCCTGGCGGGCACGCGCGGTGAAGCCTTCGGCGGCGCGGTGCAGGCGGGCGAGGGTGGCACCGGCCGAGTAGGCGTGGTGCAGGTCGAGGAAGGGCGTCCAGGACAGCGCGTCGCGGTAGAGATCGTCCCCGGCGGCGCGGGGCAGCACTTCGTAGGTCCAGTCGCCGAGGGCCAGCGAGCTGTTGCCGTGCGTGTCGGTCAGGGGGCTGACCACCGGTGCGCCTCGGCTCGCCAGGTGGCGGATGAAGCGGTGTTCCTCTTCCAGCCAGGCCGGCTGGCGCACGCTGTGGTGATGACGCTTGACGAACAGCTCGCCCCGCTCCGTCTGCACCTGGGCGGCGGCGGAGAAGGGGCGCGGGCTGTGCCAGCCGAGCTGCACCCCGGCGCCCAGCTGCGGGAAGCGCTGCAGCACCTGCTCGACGTCCCGTTGCTGCAGGGCGGGCCAGTCGGCTTCCACCGGTTGCGAGCCCATGCCGTGGGCGATGCGTCCGGGCTCGCTCATGGCCGCGGCTCCGCCAGGTAGCCGTTGTGGGTGGCGTGGCGCCAGGCGTCCGCGTCGGCGAGCACACCGTGCGCGTGCAGCCAGTGCGCATAGGGTGCGAGCAGTTCTTCACGCTGCCGGCCCCAGCGCTGCTCGTGCAACCAGGTGGTGGCGATGCGCTGCAGCGACTGGCTGAGCAGCTCGGTGGGGAAGTAGGGGATGGCCGCCTCATAGGCGGGCAGAGCGCTTTGCGGGTCGGCCGCCACGGCGCGGAAGCCGCGCTCGGTGGCGGCGAGGAAGGCGCGTGCGGCTTCGGCGTTGTCGTCGAGCCAGTCCTCGCGGCCGCCCAGCAGGTAGCTGTGGTAGCGCGGTGCGCCGATCTCGTCCACCGGCCAGACCACGCGGCGTTCGGCCGGGATGGGGCTGTCCATCAGCGCTTCCCAGGCCCAGTAGCCACCGAAGCTGGCGTCGGCGACCCCGGCGGCCAGTTGTTCCGGGCGCAGCTCGCGCACCTTGCTGTCGACGATGATCACGGCATCCGGATCGCCACCGTCGGCAGCCACCAGGTGGCGCACCATGGCCAGGCCGCGCGGCGTGGGGTTGAGCGCCAGGCGCTTGCCGGCCAGGTCGCGGGGACGCTGGATGCCGAGGCCGGTCAGGGTCTGGATGGACTCCAGCCCGCCATGGTTGATGGCGGCCACGCCCAGCAGGGGTTGGCCGAGGCTGCGCCGGACCAGCAGGCGGTTGCTGGGGAATACGCCAAGATCGGCCGCCCCCTGCAGCACGTGTTCGAGCGTGTCGCCCCGGAAGGGGTCCGGCACCTGGAGCTGCACATCCAGCCCGGCGTCGCGGTACCAGCCGCGTTCGCGCGCCACGTAGAAGCCGGCCGAATTCGGCCAGGGATGAAAATATTCCAGCATTACCCGTACAGCGATCATCCATCTTGCTCCGCATTGCCCAGTGGGCTCGTCGGGGCGGATTTAAAGGGAGGGTCCCTGGTATATACCAATACCCTTCAGCGCTATTGATATCCCTTCATGGAATAAATGACGTGCTGCTAATTCAATCGAGGATTAAGCGGCGGCGTGCCGGCGCGACCGCCGACGGTGCAGGCTCCGCGCCGCTGCGTAGCTGTCGGCGCCCCGGGGTTGTCTTGTAGACTTCGGCACCGTCAGGGGGCGTCGGTCGGGTTCGATCCGAGTGCCTCCCTGGCTCCCCTGGGCCCTGCTGGTACGCCACCGCATGCACGCCGTTCGCCTGAATCGACAGCCGTTTTCCTGGCCCCTGCTGGTGCTGCTTCTGTTGCCGTTTTTGGCAGGGGCGGGCGAGCGGGTGGTCGACGCCGCGGCCGTGGACCAGGCTGCGCTGTCGCTGACGCCCTTCGTCTCGCTGCTGGAGGACCCGGACCGTTCCCTGACCCTGGCGGACGTGCAGGCACCCGAGCGGGCGGCGCGCTTCCGGGGCGACCTGCCGCCCGGCAACGCGCTGGCGCTGGGCTTCACCCGCTCCGCCTACTGGCTGCGCCTGGTGTTGCGCAACCCGGGCGATACCCCGTTGCGGCGCATGCTGGTGGTGGAGAACCCGCGCATCTCCCATGTCGAGGCGCATATCCCCGATGCGCAGGGCGTCTACCATGCGACCGCCACCGGCTGCGACGTCCCGCCCTCGAGCAAGGCCTATCCCAACCGCAACTTCGTCTTCCCCCTGCACCTGGGCGCACATTCGGAGCAGGTGCTGTACCTGCGCGTGGAGTCGAGCGTGGGGCTGCTGGTGCCGCTGCAGCTGTGGCCGGTGGAGGCGTTCCACGCCTACGAGCGCGACGACTATGTGAGCAAGGTCTGGTACTTCGGCATCGCCACCGCGATGGTGCTGTTCAACCTGATGCTGTTCGTCGCCCTGCGCGACCCTGTCTACCTGCTGTACGTGGCCTTCGTGGCCTCCACCGCCTTCACCCTGGCGATCAAGAACGGCCTGGCCCCGGACGGGACCATCGCCGGGCTGCCGCTGAACTCCAACGTCGCCTACTACTCCGGCGTTTCCCTGGCCCTGAGCGCGATGTTGCTGTTCACCCGGCGCATGCTGCGCACCGACCAGGTGATGCCGAGGGTCGACCGCCTGCTGCTGGCGATGGTCGCCCTGTACCTGGTCACGCCGCTGCTCTATGCCTTCGCGCTGCCGCTGTTCTCGCGCCTGGCGGTCTACTTCAACCTCGCCACTGCGGTGGTGGTGCTGGGCGTGGCGCTGGCGGGGGTATTCAGGCGCCAGCGCGCCGCCTGGTTCTTCCTCGCGGCCTTCGCACTGCTGATGTTCGGCGGTGCCATGACCACGCTGCGCGCCATGGGCCTGATGCCCACCAACATGTTCACGGTGGACGGCATCCAGCTGGGCTCGGCGATGGAGATGATCGTGCTGGCCTTCGCCCTGGCGGATCGCTTCAACGTCATGCGCCGCGAGAAGGCGCGGGTGCAGGAGGCGTTGCTGCAGGCGCAGCAGATGCTGGTGGAGACGCTGCAGGGGTCCGAGCGGGAGCTGGAGCTGCGCGTGGCACAACGCACCGATGAACTGCAGGAACTCAACAGCAAGCTGGAAACCCTGAGCCTGACCGACGCGCTGACCGGCATCGCCAACCGCCGCCACTTCGACGAGGTGCTGCAGCAGGAATGGCACCGTGCCCAGCGCACCGGCGAGCCGCTGGCACTGGCGATCCTCGATGTCGACTGGTTCAAGCGCTACAACGACCACTACGGCCACCCGGCCGGCGACGCCTGCCTGCAGCGTATCGCCCAGGTGCTGGCGAGTACCCTCGGTCGCTCCAGCGACCTGGTGGCCCGCTACGGCGGCGAGGAATTCGTCGCCCTGATGCCGCTGACCGATGCGGACGGGGCCCAGGGTATCGCCCAGCGACTGGTGCAGGCCGTCGAGACGCTGGACCTGCCGCACGCGCTCTCGACCTTCGGCCGCGTCACCCTGAGCATCGGCGTCGCCGCCACCACCCCCGGCCCGGACGAGGCCCCCGAGACCCTGCTGCAGCGTGCCGACGAGGCGTTGTACGAGGCGAAGAAAGCCGGGCGCAACCGCGTCGGGCGCTTCATGTAGCTCGCGTGCTGCGCGAGCCCGCTGTCAGGGCGCGGAGAGGTGGGTCAGCAACTGCCGCGCGTGGGAGGACAGCGCATCCCCGCCCTTGATGCACAGCCGCAGTTCCCGCGTCGCCCAGGTGTTCTCCAGGCCGACGATGGCCACCGGCATCTCCTGCGCCAGGCGCGTGGCCGCCGCTTCCGGGAGCATGGCGATGCCGGCGTGCTGGGCCACCAGCTGGGCGATGGCGTCGAAGCTCGGCGCGCGCACCCGCACCTTCAGCGGTAAGGCGTAGTTCACCGCCATCTCCTCGATGAAGCGTTGCATGGCGCGCTCCGGCGGCAGGCAGACGAAGGCGAAGCCCAGTGCCTCGCGCATGTGCGCCTGGCGGCGCCCGGCCAGGGGGTGGTCCCGAGGCACCAGCAGCACCAGGCGGTCATCGCGAAAAGGCATCGAGACCAGCCCGCCGGTGGGCAGGTTGCCGTCGTAGACGCCGATATCGAACTCGCCCGCCTGCACGCCGCGCAGCACGTCGCGGCTGTTCAGCTCGGTGAGTTGCAGGTCCACTTCCGGGTAGTCGGCGAGGAAGGGCCCGAGCGTGGCGGGGAGAAAGGTGCTGTTGGCGACGGTGCTCGCCGCCAGGCGCAGGGTGATGCGGTGCTGCCCGGCGAGCTCCTGCAGGGTGTCCTTGAGCTTCTGCGCCTCGTGCAGCACGCCGTGACAGGATTCCAGCACCAGGCGTCCTGCCGGTGTCAGCGCCATGCCATCGGCCTTGCGCACGAACAGGGCCAGCCCGCAACGCTCCTCGAACTGGCGCAACCGCGTGCTCGCCGCCGAAACCGCGACCGGGAAGGTGGCAGCCGCCTTGCTCAGGCTGCCGGTGGCGGCGATGGCGGTGAGCAGGCGCAGGTCGGCCAGGTCGAAATGCATGGGCGTTCTCTTTTGGCGAAGGGTCTTTTCGGTAAAAAGCGATTCTAGCCGTATTGTCTTCGCTTCAGAATAAGACTCCCTCACTGCTGGCCGAAGCCCGATGAACGTCTTGCTCTCCCTCTATCAGCGTGGCGCCCGCAACGGTGCCCTTTATGCGGTGCTCTCGGCCGTCGGATTCAGCCTCAAGGCGATCTTCGTCAAGCTGTCCTACGCAGCCGCGCCCGTGGATGCGCTGACCATCCTGGCGATGCGCATGGGCCTGGCGTTACCCCTGTTCGCCTGGTTGCTGTGGCTGAGCCGTGGCACCGGGCAGGTGGCGTTGTCGGGCCGCGACGGGGTGCGCGTGCTGCTGCTGGGGATGTTCGGCTACTACCTGTCCAGCCTCTTCGACTTCTATGGGCTGGCGTTCATCAGCGCCGGCCTGGAGCGGCTGATCCTGTTCACCTACCCGACGCTGGTGCTGGTGTTCCAGGCGCTGATCTTCCGCGAGCGGCCGAGCCGGCGCACCTTGCTCGCCATGGGCCTGTGCTACCTGGGGCTCGGGATCGCGCTGATGCACGATATCGGCAGCACCGACATGGGCACGCAGGTGATGATCGGCGCCGCCTGGGTGTTCGCCAGCGCGGTGACCTACGCGCTCTATTACCTGGGCACCGGCGTGGTGGTGAAGCGTATCGGCTCCATGCGCCTGGCCGGCCTGGCCGGGGGGGCTTCGGCGCTGATGGTGCTGGCGCACTACGGTGTGGTGGCCGACTTCACCCAACTGGCGGCGCTGCCGGCGTCGGTGTGGCTGTACGCCACGCTGATGGCGCTGTTCTCCACCGTGCTGCCGATCTACTGGATGGCGCTGGCGATCCAGCGCATGGGCACCACCCACACCGCCGCCTTGGGCAACCTGGGGCCGGTGCTGACCATCCTGGCGTCGTGGGCGTTGCTGAACGAGGCCATCTCGGCCTACCAGCTGGTCGGGCTGGCGCTGGTGCTGTTCGGGGTGTCGCGGCTCAGGCCGGCGCCAGCCACTGCCGCGCCTGTCGTCGTGACCCGCGTGGCGGGTGCGGGGCGCCACACCTCCGACTGAGGTGTGAAGGTGGTCGCGAAAGCCGCCGCCGACACGCTTGCCAAGCTGTTCTACTCTCCCATCGGCGAGCCATAGATCGCGGGGTAGGGCAGATGGGAAGCAGCCACAGATCAGCGGGACCGAGGGCAAGGCACGACGGGGTGTGGCGCTGGCTGGCGTTATGCCTGTGCATGCTGACGTCGGCCCTGGCACTGGGGGCCGAGCCGGTAGCGGAGGGGGACGCCCGCGAGGCCGCCGAACTCAGGGTGATGAACCGCAGTATCCAGGTGTTTCGCACCGTGGTGCTCGGTGAGACCCCCGGGCAGCGGGTGAGGCGCGCCCGGGCGGTGATCGGCGAGGCGCTGGAAGGCACCGAGCGGCTCGAGGTGCGCATCGAGGCCGTGGGCGAGGACTATCTGCTGCTGCTCGGCGACCGCCGTGCCTTCATCGTCGCCCCGGGCGATGTCGACCCGCTGGCTGCGGCCTCCGTGCGCGAAGCTGCCCAGGGCGCCGCCGAGAGATTGCGCCTGGTGGTGACCGAGACGCAGCAGGCACGCAGCGTACGTTTCATCGTCGAGGCAGCGGGATATTCCGCGCTGGCGACCTTGCTGTTCTTCGCCGCGCTCAAGGCCATCCAGTTCATTCGCCTCCGATCGCTGGCGCGCCTGCCCGACCTGATGACGCGTCACGCGCCGGCCCTGCGCGTGGGGCAGACGCCCGTGCTCGAGGTGCGCTACCTGTACCCCGTGGTGGGACGGGTATTCTGGGCGTTCCGTTGGGCGCTGATCCTGCTGCTGTGCTACGAGTGGCTGAGCTTCGTGCTGTCGCGATTCCCCTATACGCGTCCCTGGGGTGAAAGCCTCAACTCCTACCTGCTGGAGGTGGCCGGCCACCTGTTGCAGGGCATCATCGGCGCGGTTCCGGGGCTGGTCCTGGCCGTCTCCATCTTCTTCATCGCCCGGGGTGTCACGGCGTTCAGCCAGCGGGTACTGCGACGCATGGCGATGCCGGGAACCCTGAGCTGGCTGAACCTGGAAACGCTGCCAACCACAACGCGCCTGACTTCGCTGGCGATCTGGCTGTTCGCCCTGGCCATGGCCTACCCCTACCTGCCGGGGGCGGGCACCGAGGCGTTCAAGGGGCTTTCGGTGCTGGTGGGGCTGATGATCTCCCTCGGCGCTTCCAGCGTGGTGGGCCAGGCGGCGGCGGGCCTGATCCTGACCTATACGCGCACGCTTCGGGTGGGGGAGTTCGTGCGTATCGGCGAGCACGAGGGCACGGTCACCGAGCTGGGCATGTTCACCACGCGGGTGCGCACCGGGCTGGGCGAGGTGCTGACCATCCCCAATTCGATGATCACCAGCAGCGTGACCAAGAACTACTCGCGCGCCGTGCAGGGCCAGGGCTACGTGGTCGACACCACGGTGACGATCGGCTACGACACGCCCTGGCGCCAGGTGGAGGCGATGCTGCTGGAGGCGGCGCGGCGTACGGCGGGCATTCTCGAGCAGCCGGCCCCGCAGGTGTTCCAGACGGCGCTGTCGGACTTCTACCCCGAATACCGCCTGGTGGCTCAGGCCATCCCCAGCGAGCCGCGTCCCCGCGCGGAGCTGCTGAGCGAGCTGCACGCCAATGTCCAGGATGTATTCAACGAATACGGCGTGCAGATCATGTCGCCGCACTACCTGGGCGACCCTCAGCAGGAGAAATGGGTGCCGCGGGAGAAATGGTTCGCCGCCCCGGCGCGGGAGCGGGACGAACCCTGAGAGGTGGCGGTCAGCCGGGCAGCCGGGCGATCACCTTGATCTCGAAATCGAAGCCATAGAGCCAGGTGACGCCGATGGCGGTCAGCGTCGGGTGCGGAGCCGCGCCCCAGAACTCCGGCACCACCTGCCAGATGGCTTCGAATTTCGATTGCGGGTCGACCATGAACACGGTGACGTCGACCACGTCGTCGAAGCTGCAGCCGGCCTCGCCGAGAATCGCATTGAGGTTGGTGAAGGCCTGGCGCACCTGGGCCTTGAGGTCCGGCTCCGGCGAGCCGTCGGGGTTGCTGCCCACCTGCCCGGAGACGAACAGGAAGCCATTGGAGCGGATGGCCGGCGAGTAGCGGTTGCGCTCGTAGAGCGCCTGGCGGCCGGGCGGGAAAACGACGTCGCGTTGGGTCATGGGGAGGTACTCCAGTGGTGGGTCGATGCGACCCGGGGTCAACGATGGAGGCGACTCTAGGCCCTTGCGCAGGGGTGATAAACGCGCAAGCTTGTCCATCACTGTTTGCCGATCCCAAACAATCCGCCGGATATCTGGAGCGTCCATGGACCGTTTCGATGCGATGCAGGCCTTCGCCCGGGTGGTGGAGGCGGGCAGCTTCACCCGCGCCGCCGACACCCTGCACATGAGCAGGACCAGCGTCACCCAGCTGGTGCAGCAGCTGGAAGCGCGCCTGCGCGTGAAGCTGCTCAACCGCACCACGCGACGTGTCGCGCTCACCGCCGACGGCGCCGCCTACTATGAGCGGGTGGTGCGCCTGCTGGCCGACCTGGACGATGCCGAGACCAGCCTCTCCAGCGCCTCCGCCTCGCCCCGTGGGCGCCTGCGGGTGGATGTGCCGAGCCCGCTGGCGAGCATGATCCTGGTGCCGGCGCTGCCCGAGTTCCATGCACGCCACCCGGACATCCAGATCGACATGGGCGTCAGCGACCGCATCGTCGACGTGATCGGCGAGAACGTCGATTGCGTGGTGCGCGGCGGGGAGCTGAGCGACCAGTCGCTGGTGGCGCGGCGGGTCGGCGACCTGCGCCTGGGCGTCTACGCGGCGCCGGACTACCTGCGGCGCCTGGGTACGCCGACGCACCCGCGCGAGCTGGAGGATTCGCCCCATCGCATCATCGGCTTCCTCTGGGCGCGCACCGGCAAGCCGGTGCCCTATGCCATGCGCAAGGGGGACGAGGAAATCCGCGTGAACGGGCGCTACGTGCTGGCGGTGGACGACGGCAACGCCTACCTCGCCGCCGGCCTGGCGGGGCTGGGCGTGCTCTGGCTGCCGGAGTACATGGCCCGGCCCAGTTGGGCGAACGGTGCGCTGGTGCCGCTGATGGAGGACTGGACGCTGGACCCGATGCCGATCTACCTGGCGTTCCCGCCGAACCGGCACATCAGCGCCAAGCTGCGGGTGTTCATCGACTGGGTGGCCGAGCTGATGGCGCGCCACGCGCCGGTGATGACCCGCCCGGGCGCGTGACGCCGTGAAGGAATGACGACGGGGCCGCAACGGCCCCGTCGCCTTCGGGTCAGAACGCGACCCGGACCCCGGCCTCGACGCTGCGACCGGCCGCCGGCACCTCGTCCCGCAGGATAGAACTGGCGTAGCGCACGGTCTGGTCGTTGAGGTTGTCGCCCTTGAGGAACACCAGCCACTCGCTTTCCGCCAGGTCGAAGCGGTAGCCGAGGCTGGCGTTGAGGGTGGTGTAGCCGTCGGTGCCGCGCTCCTCGTCCGGGACCCGGCGCTGGGCGCTGGCGTGCTCGACGCCGACGCTGGCCTGCCAGCTCTGGTAGTTCCACAGCAGGGCGCTGTTCAGGCGCAGGGGCGAGATGCGTGGCAGGGGCTCGCCGGTCTCCTTGTTCTTGGCGCGGGTGTAGTCGGCGGAGCTCTGCAGGGCGAAGTCGCCGTAGGCGGTCTGCGCCAGGCGCCAGTGGTCCTGTGCCTCGACGCCCCAGAAGTCGGCCTTCACGCCGCTGTAGAGGTACTCCGGCAGCGCATCGGCATCGCTCGGGGCGACTTCCTGGCCGTCCTCGTCCAGGTAGCGGCCGCTGCCCAGCAGGCCGATGTAGTTGGAGAAGCGGCTGTAGAACACACCGACGCTGCCCTTGTGGGTGCCGTCGTCGAAGCGCAGGGCCAGGTCGGTGGACCAGGACTTCTCCTTCTCCGCATCGGCGTCGCCCACCTCGTAGGTGCCGGTGGCGGCGTGGGGGCCGTTGGCGTAGAGCTCGTAGAAGGTCGGCGCACGCTCGGTGTAGCTGAGGGTGCCGGCCAGGGACCAGATGTCGGTCAGGCGGTAGATGGAGCCGAACGACAGGCTGCCGGCGGTGAAGCTGTGGCTGTCGTCGGCGCCTTCGAAGCGTTCGTTGCCGGCGGCGTCCGGGCGCAGGCGGGTGTGTTCCAGGCGCCCGCCGAGGCTGAGTTCCAGGCGCTCGGTGGCCTGCCAGCTCTCCAGGGCGAAGAGGGCGCCGCTGTCGGTGTCGGTCTGGGGCACGAAGGCTTCCTCGCCCAGGGCCTCGAAGCGGCTCTGGGCCACCTGCACGCCGACCACGCCTTCCAGCGGGCCGATGGGCGCGTGGCGGGCTTCGAGGCGGGCTTCGTAGCCGTCGTTCTTGAAGGTGGTGCCGACTTCGCCGTCCTCGATCTCCCGGTGCTCGTACGTGGTGTGGCCGACGTCCAGCTTCAGCGAGCTGAAGGGGCCTTCCAGGTCGCGGATCTCAGAGGCCAGGGCGTAGTGGCGCTGCTCCATGTCGATCCGCACGGCGTCTTCGGCGGGCGAGCCGTAGTTGCTGTCGTACTCGTCGTAGGAGAGGCCGACGTAGCCATGGTCCCAGTGGTAGGCGCCACCCACCGCGCCACCGTCCTGGCGGCCGTCGCTGTTGTTGACGCGGTGCTTGCTGTCGTCGCCGTCCTGGGCGCGCTGGTCGCGGGAGCGGGCATGGCCGGGGATGCGCGTGTCGTTGAACTGCCGCGAGTTGGCGTCCAGGTGCAGGGCGAAGTTGCCGTCGCCGGCCTCCAGCTTGCCGGCCGCGCTGCGGGTGGTGTCGGCGCCGCCGTAGCGCAGCTCGCCGCCGCCGTGCAGGCCGTCCACCGGCTCGGTGGGGATGCGGTTGTCGAAGGTGTTGACCACGCCGCCCACGGCGCTGCCGCCGTACAGCAGCGCCGCCGGGCCGCGCACCACTTCGATGCGCTCGGCGTTGGCCGCGTCATAGGGCACGGCGTGGTCGTAGGAGAGCGAGGAGGCGTCCAGCGCGCCGACGCCATTGCGCAGGATACGGATGCGGTCGCCGTCGAAGCCACGGATCACCGGGCGGCTGGCGGCCGGGCCGAAGTAGGTGGATGACACGCCGGGCAGGCCGTTGAGGGTTTCGCCCAGTTGCGCTGCGCTGCGCAGGCTCAGCTCGTCGCCTTCCACCACGCTGGTGGGCGAGGCGAGGGTTTCGCTTCTCAGCGGATTGGCGGTGATCACCTGCTGGTCGAGGACGATGGGCTGCGCGGCGAATGCCTGTTGCGCCACCAGCAGGGCGGCGGCGAGGGGCGTGCGGAGGAGGAGTCGAGCGGACATCGGAAGCAATTCCTGATAGTTGGAATTGCAATGTTACAACATAACAATATTGGCGCCAGTACTTTGCATGCCCGTCCTAGAGCGCCCCGCAGGGGCCGGGGTGTGGCGATGCCGGAACGAACCGGTGCGCTTGTGCAGGACGCGCGCTCGCGCAAGCCAGCTGACGACCTGATGCTCTGCGCCGCCCAGGCTGGAACGCGGTGCTGGCCGGTGGCTCGGGTGGCGGCGTACTCGCCAATGCAAAATGCCGCGTGCCGCTTGGGCGATCTTGCAGTTTGCAATTCACCGTGCCGCGGCGTCGCAAGCCAACCCATTGTTCTGCAAGGACTTATGGGGTTTCGCCGAACTGGCATGTTGCGTGCTCTCTCCTCCACTACAAGCACTACAAGCAGGAAGACGCCCATGAATGTCTGTGTCAGAGAGATCATCGAAGCCTTTCCCGATCGGGAAGTGACCCTCACCACCCGCGCGGACGGTCGCCTGTCGCTGACCATCGTGGGTGCGGCCCAGCCGGCCTTCCACCGGGTCATCGACTGCGATGCCGTGTTGTCGCGGGCCCAGGTCGGCAGCCTGATCGACCAGTTGGTGGAGGACGTGCGTGCCGGTGCCGACAATCGCCAGCCGGGGCAGGGTGCCCGCTGGCTGGCCCGGGGGCTGCCGACCGCCGCTGTTCCTCCCTTCATCGCTGCCCGCGCGTCCAGCGCCCGGGCGGGCGAGCCGCGCCCCGGGCGCGCGACCTGCTGAGGGCAACGCCATGGAGCACTTTCTCATCGTCAAGGACCACCAGGAATGGGCGTGTCGCCGGTTCGGCAGCCTGGAGAACCTGTTCAGTTCGGCCAGCAAGGCGGACGTCATCTGCATGGCCGCCGCCCAGGTCGGGCACCTGCAATCGTCGGTGAAGATCCACGGCGAGGACGGTTCGCTGGAAGAGGAGCGGATCTACCCGCTGCTCAGTGGCGATCCGCTGCGGTATCTCTGACGCGCGATAAGCGAGGCCCAACGCCTGATCACCCGGTAGCACCGGGCAGCGTTGGGCCTCGCTGCGCTCGGCGCCGACCTACGGGGCGTGGTCGATGAAGCGCTCGCGCAGCAGGTAGCGCAGGGATTCACCCAGGGCTTCGCCGTGGCCGAGGCCTTCGAAGGACTGGAAGCGGGCGTCGAGGCCGGGCACCTGGGCGAGGTCGTCCACCAGTGCGGTGGCGGCGCGTTCCGGGTAGGGCTCGGCGGTGCCGCGCGGGTTGGCGGGTTCCGCGCTGCCGCGCATCAGCAGCAGGCGCGCCGCGTGGCCGGCGATGCGCTGCTCCAGCCCCGGGCGTTCACCGAGGATGACGCCATCCCCCCACCAGAGCGACGGGCTGGCGGCGGCGAACTGGCTGAACTGCTGGGGCCGGGTGAACAGCGCATGCAAGACCAGCAGGCCGCCATAGGAGTGCCCCCAGAGTGTCTGCCGGGTGGCATCGAAAGGCGCGTGTGCGGCCACGGCCGGGCGCATCTTCTGCTGCAGCAGGTCGAGGAAGGCATCGGCGCCACCGCTGGGCTGGCCGGTGAGCGGGTCGCGCTGGCCGGGCTTGTCGGGCTGCGGGGGCGTGTAGTCCAGGGTGCGGGCGTTGCGCTCGATGCGTTGCGGGGTCTGGTAGCCGATGGCGACCAGCAGCGGCGCATCGCCCTTGGCCAGGTCCTGCAGCAGGGGCGCGTCGAGCACGCCGAAGGCGGCATTGCCGTCGAGCATCCACACCACCGGGTAGCCGCCGGCCGGGGCCGGGCTTTTGGGCTTGGCGATCCACAGTTGGTAGTGGCGCTGGCCATCCTCGGAGTCGAGTTTCAGGCTGCTGAAGGCGTAGGGCAGGTCCTGGCGCTGCAGCAGGCGCGTGTCCATCAGGGCGTTGGGGTCGGGTCGCGCCAGGGGCGCGACTCCGGGAAGTGCCACTGCCAGGGTGAAGGCCAGGGCAGAAGTGAAGCGGGGCAGTCTCATCAGGCGGTCTCGACGGTCAGAACGAGGCGGTCATGCTGGTGTAGAGGGTGCGGCCGGGCTCGTTGTAGGTGGCGGCGCCGGCACCGTCGATGTTGTTCACGCCCTGGGCGTTGCCTTCGCGGTAGAGGCGCTTGTCCAGCAGGTTGTCGACGCCCGCGGTGAAGCTCAGGTTCTCGCTCAGGTCGTAGGTGCCGCTCAGGCCCAGCAGCGCGTAGGGCGAGAGCTGGTTGTTGGCGTTGCCGGTGACGCGGTTGCCCTGGTAGCCGTATTTCTTCGGCTTCTGCTTGCCGTACCAGGCGACGCTGGCCTGCAAGGACAGGTCGTCGCGCACCTGCCAGTCGAGCATGGAGTTGAGGGTGTAGGCCGGGGTGACGGAGAGGGTGTCACCGGTTTCCTTGTTCTTCGACTGCAGCATCCAGGTGAGGTTGTTGGTCCAGGTCAGCTGCTCGGTGAGCGGCAGGGTGAGGTTGCCTTCCAGGCCTTCCACCAGCGCCTTGGGCACGTTCTCCCACTGGAAGATGCGGGCATTGGCGTAGTTCACGCCGCCGACCACCTGGCCGCCGGTGGCGCTGCCGATGGCGGCCATGCCGGACTCGATCTTGTTCCTGTAGTCGTTGCGGAACCAGGTCAGGCCGGCGACCAGGCCGTCCTTCTTGTACTCGATGCCCAGCTCCTTGTTGACGCTGGTTTCGGCGTCGAGGTTCTCGTTGCCGCGCAGGTAGCAACTGGTGGTCTGGCCGTAGCAGCCCTGGCCACGGCTGTAGAGCAGGTAGTCGGGGTTGAGCTGGTACAGGTTCGGCGCCTTGTAGGCGCGGGCGATGCCGGCCTTCAGGGTGAGGGTGTCGGTGAGTGCGTGGGACAGGTTGAGCGACGGGCTCCAGTTGTTGCCGACGATGTCGTGGTGGTCGAAGCGCAGGCCCGGGGTGAGCATGGTGCCGGGGGCCAGTTCGATGTTGTCTTCGGCGAACAGCGAGAAGATCTGCGCCTCGGAGGTGGTGTCGCGGCCGCTGCTGGTGAGGCCGCCGATGGCGCCGCCCTCGGTGGTGGTCTGGGTGTTGGAGCTCGGGTCGTCCAGTTGCTGGCGGGTCCACTCGCTGCCCAGGGTCAGGGTTTGCGGCAGGCCGGCATCCAGGGGCAGGTTGAGCTCGCCGTGGGCGGTGAGGTCGCGCAGCACGGCGGTGTAGTAGCCGCTGTTGGCGAAGATGCCTTCGGTGCCGCCAGCCAGGCCTTCGTTGATGCGGTTGTTGCGGGTCTTCTCGTACTGCAGGTAGGCGAGCGAGCTGCCGAAGTCCCAGTCGCCTCGGTGGGTCAGGGCGTAGGTCTCGCGGAAGGTGCGGTTGGTCTCGTGGCCGAGCATCTTCTTCACGGTGGCGTTGCTGTTGGTGTTCTGCGTGTCGCCGGTGTAGAGGTTGCCCTGGCGGCTGAAGCCGGTTTCCAGCTCCAGGGTCTGCTCTGGGGTCAGGTTCCAGCTGAGCAGGCCGTTGACGTCCTTGTTGCGCACGCCTTCGCGGCCGGCGGGCAGGGTGCCGGCCTGGTTGCCGGTGCGGGCGGATTCGTGGCCTGAGTTGATGTCCCAGTCGTCCGACTCGGTCTTGGCGACGTTGCCGTAGACGCGGTAGCTGAGGCTGTCGGTGAGCGGGCCGTTGAGGCCGAAGCTCAGGCGCTGGCTGGCGCCTTCGTCCTTGTGGGTGGGGAAGGAGGTGTAGAGGGTGGCGTTGCCGTGGGTCGTGGCGCTGGCCTTCTTGGTGATGATGTTGACCACGCCGCCTGCCGCGCCGTTGCCGTAGCGCGCGGCCGCCGGGCCCCGGATGACCTCGATGCGCTCGACCTGGTCGGCCGGCACCCAGTTGGTGTCGCCACGGCTGTCACGCTCGCCACGCCAGCCGTAGCGCACGGCGTTGCGGCTGCTCACCGGCTTGCCGTCCACCAGGATCAGGGTGTTCTCCGGGCCCATGCCACGGATGTCGATCTGGCGGTTGTTGCCGCGCTGGCCGCTGGTGGAGTTACCGGTGAGGTTCACGCCCGGCATGGTGCGGATGATCTGCGACAGGTCGTTGGCCGGCGGGCGCTTCCTGATGTCTTCGGCGGTGATCACCGAAACCCCTGGCGCCTGCTTGGTCTCTTCCTCGGCGGTGGCGATGACGTTCTGGGCGTCCAGCTCGATGCCGGGGGCACTGGCGTCGATGTTGGCCGCGTGCACGGCGAACGACAGCAGGCAGCTGGACAGCAGCAGGAAGGGGATGGCGGGGGAAGACGGGTGAGGCGACATGGACGATCTCCGGTAATGCCGTGGGATGCGCGAAGATCACGAATGATATTAATTGTTATTTGAGAGTAAAGCGCATTAACTTTCTAAACACTTCGTGAGGGTCCGTGTTGGGGGGATTCGCGAGCAGAGCTCGCTCCTACAGCGGGGTGCCGGGCCATTGCGGGATGCGGCCGGCCGCCCCGTAGCCCGGGCTACAGGAGGGAACATCACGCTGCCGGCAGCCGCAGGTGCAGGCACAGGCCCGGGTGGGCGTTGCTGGCCCAGAGCCGGCCGCCTTGCAGTTCGATGGCGCGGCGGGCGATGGCCAGGCCCAGGCCGAAGCCTGCGCCGGTGCCGCCGTCCAGGCGCTGGTAGGGCAGGAAGATGCGTTCCAGGTCCGCCTCGGCGACGCCCGGGCCCTGGTCGCGTAGGCGCAGGTGCCAGCAGTCGCCGTCGCGCTCACCGTCGAGGCGCACCGTGCCCCCTTCAGGGGAGTGGCGGATGGCGTTGCGCAGCAGGTTCTCCAGGGCCTGGGCCAGGCTGTCGAGATGGACCTGCACGCGGCAGTCGGCATCCAGGGAGCAGGGCAGCCTCGCGGCATCCCAGCCGCTTTCGAAGCAGGCGTCCTCGCGCAGGGCTTCCCACACCGACAGCACCTGCACCGGCTCGGTGGGCAATTGCGGGCGCTCGGTGTCCATCCAGGCGAGGTCGAGGGTGTCTTCCAGCAGGCGCTGCATGTCGGTGATCTCGCGATCCAGCCGTTGGCGCAGCTGTTCGGGCGGCAGCTCGCTGTCGTGGGCGATGCGCAGCCGGGCCAGCGGGGTGCGCATCTCGTGGGACAGGGTGCGCAGCAGCAGGCGCTGCTGGCCCAGGCTCAGGCGCAGGCGCTCGGCCATGTGCTCCAGGGCTTCGGCCAGCTCGCCCAGTTCGTCACGGCGGTCGGCCAGGGGCGTGCCCAGGGGCGCGCTGTCGAGTTCGTCGGCGCGCAGGGCATCGGCGCGGTCGCGCAGGCGGTTCAGCGGCACCACGAGATGGCGGTAGATCAGCAGGCCGAGCAGGGCCGCCAGCAGCGTCGGCACCACGCCGTGGGTGAAGAGGTGGGTCCAGGGCGTCAGGCCGCCGGGCAGCAGGCGTTCGGGCAGTTGCAGCACCAGGCGGCCGTTCTCCGGGTGCTCGGGGAACTCGATGCTGACGTAGGGCAGCTCGTCTTGCAGGCGCCGGCTCATGGGCCAGTCGAGCTTGCGCATGAAGGTCAGGTGGCTGGATTCCTCGGCGTTCAGCAGCGTGCCGTCGAGGCTTTCCAGGCGCGGGCCCAGCACCGCCACCCAGGTGTCTTCGCGGCTGGCCAGGTCCTGGCGGAAGCGCGCGACGCCGGCCGCGCCCTCGTTCTCCCAGGCCTGTTCGGCCTGCTGCGCGTATTGCGCCAGGTAGTCGCGGTCGGCCGGGGCGAGGAAGTAGGTGCTGCGCTCCACCGACAGGCCCCAGGTATAGATGAGCCAGGTGAGCAGCAGGCAGAAGCCGACCTGCAGAAGCGCCAGCTTCCACAGCAGGGGATGGCGGCGCATCAGGAGCGTTCCGTCTCGACCAGCAGGTAGCCCTGGCCGCGCACGGCCTGGATCTGCAGATGGTGGATGCCGATCTCGGCCAGTTTGCGGCGCAGGTTGCAGACGTGCACGTCGAGCCCGCGGTCCAGCCGCGTGTAGGCACGGTGCAGCACGCACCGGTAGAGGAAGGGCTTGCTCAGCGCCTCGCCGGGGTGGGCCTGCAGGGTGGCCAGCAGGCGGTATTCCGACGGCGTGAGCCCGGCCGCGCGGCCTGAGTGGGTCACGTCCTGGGCCTGCTCGTCGAGGTGCAGCGATGGACCCGGGCGTTGCGCCGCCTGGCGCCGGTCGAGGCGCACGCGGCGCAGCAGGGCATCGGTCCGGGCGTCCAGCTCGGCGAGACTGAAGGGCTTGGGCAGGTAGTCGTCGGCTCCCCGGGTGAAACCCGTGATGCGGTCCTGCTCGGCTCCCAGCGCGGACATCAGCATCACCGGGGTGTCCTGCCGCCGGCGCAGGGCTTCGAGCAGCTGCAGGCCGTCGAGGCCGGGCAGCATGATGTCCAGCAGTACCAGGTCGAAGGGGTCGCGTTCGGCGGCGGCCAGGCCCAGGGTGCCGGTGGCGCAGGTGGTGACGGCGAAGCCGCGCTGGCGGAAGTGCAGGTCCAGGTCTTCGCGCAGCCGGGGGTCGTCTTCGACCAGCAGCAGGCGCGGGGAGGGGGCGGGTCGTTCGATATGAGAATGTTTCACATTTGAAAATATCTCATTGCCAGGGGGTTCCTGGCAATCGCGCGATGCTCGCAGGGGTCAGCGCGTGGCGGGCTCCACCACCACCTGGTTGCGGCCCTGGCGCTTGGCCCGGTACATCATTTCGTCGGCCTGCTTGAGGGTGGCTTCCAGGCTCCGTCCGCCGGGTGTCCATTCGGCCACGCCGAGGGAGATGGTCACCTGGCCGACGCCTTCGGTACGCGCCTCCTCCACCGAGTGGCGCAGGCGTTCGGCGACTTCCGAGGCTTCCGCCAGCGTGGTGCCGGGCAGCAGCAGGAGGAACTCCTCGCCGCCCACGCGGCAGGCCAGGTCGCGGTCCCGCGAGCAGGCCTGCATCACCGTGGCGATCACCTTGAGCGTGCGGTCGCCGGCGTCGTGGCCGAAGCGGTCGTTGACCTTCTTGAAGTGATCGATGTCCAGGGCCACCACCGCCAGGTCGCGCTCGCCGCCCCGGATGGCCACCAGGGCTTCCTCCATCGCGCGGCGGTTCAGCAGGCCCGTCAGCGGGTCGGTCTGCGCCTCGTGATTGAGGCGGCCGAGCTTCTCCTGCATCAGGGCGATGCCGGTGATCAGGGCCTGCTTGATGTGCGCGGCCTCGAAGTACCAGGCGCGCACCGTGGCCAGGCGTTCCGAGCTGCCCGGCTCGCCCATCTGGCGGGCGCCGGCGGCCAGCTGGCGCAGCGGGTCGGCGATCAGCCGTGTCGTCCACCAGAGCACCGCGAACCCCAACAGCGCCAGGGGCATGGCAGCGACGAGCACGTGCCGGACCAACCCCTCCAGCGCCACCAGGGTGGCCTGGCGTGGCTGCTGCGAAACCACGCCCCAGCCGGTTCCCGGGATGCCGGCATAGCCGGAGAGCATCTCCACGCCCTTGGAGTTCACATACACCAGGGTGCCGCTGCGCCCGCCCAGCACGGCATCGTCGACGGCGCTGGCACCGACCTGCTGGCCGATGCGCGCGGGGTCCGGGTGGTAGAGCAGCCGGCGGTTGGCGTCGATCAGGTAGACGTATGCGTCCTGGTGAAAGTGCAGGCCGATCAGGCCGTGCAGCAGGTTGTCCTTGCGCATGTAGATCGAGCCGCCGACCAGGCCCAGGTACCGGCCGTCGGCATCGAGTACCGGCTGCGAGACGAAGACCACCAGCCGCCCGCTGGCGGCGTTGAAAGGTTCACTGATCAGCGGGCGGCGGGCACGCAGCGCCTCCTCGAGGCCGGGGGAGCGGCCGCTTCCATCGAGCTGCGGCGCCTCAGGCACGGCGGCCAGCACGCGGCCATCGGCGGCGACCACGGCGATGGCGTTGAAGCCGGCATCCTGCAGGTCGAGCCGGCGTGCCTCCTCGGCGAGCAGCTGCGGGTCATCGAAGTGCTTGCCCAGCAGCGCCGCGCTGTACGCCAGCTGTTGCTGGGCCGCCTGCAACTGGGCGCCGATGCTGCTGGCCAGCTTCTGGGCGTAGGCGTGGTTGTTCTTCAGCGCGCCGTCCAGCAGCGAGGCCTTCTGCACCCGGTAGGCCGCGTACAGGCCGTTGGCCAGCGTGGCGATGCTGGCCAGCAGGACGAGCAGCAGGATCAGGTGGCGGAGCCGTGTCGCGGGGAAGGGGGTGGGGTTCATCGACGACGACTCTCCTGCGACGCGTGGGGGGACCGGCCGCGCGCCCAACGACGGCATGCAGCGGGGGCGGCGTCAGCAGTGTAGCCAAGGCGCAGGCGCGCGCCCCTGGGCCCTGGCCCTCAGTCGAAACCCTTGAACACGGCGAACTCCTCCACCGGGGCGCGTTCGGAGCGCAACTGGTTGATCGGTGCGGTGCGGTCGGCGTGGCCGAGCGCCATGGCGCAGTAGAGCAGCTCGTGCCCGGGCAGCCCGAAGTGGGCGTGCAGGCTCTGGCGCACCATGCCCCAGGCTTCCTGCATGCAGGTGGCCAGGCCGCGCTCCTCGGCCACCAGCGCCAGGGACTGCATGAACATGCCCAGGTGGGCCCATTGGCCGTGGCCCATGGAACGGTCGATGACGAAGAACAGACCGACCGGCGCGCCGAAGAACTGGAAGTTGCGCGACATGGCGCGCAGGCGGGCGGCCTTGTCCTCACGGGGGATGCCGAGCCTGGCGTAGAGCGCCTCGCCGATGGCGTAGCGGCGGGTGCGGTAGGGCTCGGTCAGCCCCTCGGGGTAGATGGGGTGGTCGCCGGCTTCGCCAGCGGGGTTCTTCATCAGGGTTTCCAGGGCGATGCGCTCGACCTCGGCCTTGGCGGCGCCGCTCACGGCGATCACCTTCCAGGGTTGCAGGTTGCCCCCCGAGGGTGACCAGCGCGCGGTGTCGAGCAGGGCGTGCACGGTGGCGGCGTCGACGGGTTCATCGGTGTAGGCGCGGACGGAGATGCGTTGCTGCAGCATTTCGGCTACGGACATGGCGACGTTCCTCGGCAGGTGATGGCGCGGCCTGGACCGCGCACGGGCCCGGCCGAACTTAGCGAAAAGCCCGTGCTTGACGCCACAGGCAGAACTGCCAAGAACCATCACCCGCGCGCTTCTCGCCGGTCGCGCGGGGGATGGGCGGGGTCATTGCGCGGCGGTGCCGGGCTGCTCCCAGAAACGCGGGAAGGTTTCGTGCGGGTATTGCGTGCCGTCGTACTTGAGGGTCTTGCGCACGGTGCGCAGGTATTTCTCCCCGGCGGCCGAGTCGCCGGTCACCCTGGCGGCCAGGACCAGGTCGGCGAAGCCGTTGCTGCTCGTCTTGGCGAGGTCGAGGGTGACCCTGGCGCTCTCGGTCATGAAGTCCGGGTCGTTGACGCAGAGGGTGCCCTTGATGGTGGTCCATTCGGCGAGGTAGGCCTTGAGCACCGGGCGCAGGGCCTTGCCTTGCGGGGCGAACAGGGTCAGTTCCTCGTCCGAGCCGCCGTCGGGGCAACTGGCGCCACGGGCGGTGCTGTCGAACACCAGGCCGAAGGCGCGCAGGCCCGGCGCCAGGTGGTAGCGGGCGGTGTCCAGCCACAGGCTGTCGCCGCTCACTTCGGTGGCGGCGTCCTCGTCCAGGGTCGAGTCGTAGCGCTCCAGCAGCGCGCCGCTCCTGCCGTCCACCTTGGCCACCAGCAGCGCCAGGCTGCGTTCACCCTGGGCGACGCCTTCATCACCCGGCCGCTCATAGGCGAGGGCGACCACCGACTGGGCCTTGTCGTCCGGCCAGGGTTTGCAGGCGGCGGCTACCAGCGGGCCTTCGCCGTAGCTGTCGGGCGCCGTCCAGCCGCTTTGCCCCAGTTGCTTGGCCAGGGCCTTGATCAAGGGTGCGGGGCAGGGT